>CABMOY010000009.1 GCA_902388345.1 uncultured Collinsella sp. | reverse complement strand
CAGGACCGGAGCCCACCACGGCAACCGTGGGCGCGCCCTCCCCTGCCGGCTCAAAGCGACGCGGGCCGCCGTTTGCCCATTCGCGGTCGCTGATCGCACGCTCGTTGTCATGGATCGTCGTGGGCTGGCCATCGACCGAACCCAGGTTGCACGCGGCCTCGCACAGCGCCGGGCACACGCGACTCGTGAACTCGGGCATGGGCGAGGTGAGCGACAGACGCTCGGCAGCCTCGTCCCAGCGGCCGCGGTACACCAGCTCATTCCACTCGGGAATCAGGTTGTGCAGCGGGCAGCCGCTCGGGCGCGCCTTGCCAAAACTCGCGCCCATCTGGCAAAACGCCACGCCGCACATCATGCAGCGGCTCGCCTGGGCGCGACGTGCATCGTCATCGAGCTCCACGTACAGCGGATCAAAATCATGGCTGCGCTCCTCCACGGGGCGAAGCTCGTGGGTCACGCGATCGATATCAAGAAAAGCACCGGGCTTACCCATGGCACTTACGCCTCCTTCTTGGTCGAAGCAGCAGAGCTGGCAGCCACGGATGCAGCGCCCGCAGCACCGCCCGCAGCATCAAAGCGAGCGACATCCGCGGCACTCGCACGACCGGTCACGATGTCAAACGCCAGCTCCTCGGCCTGCGCATGCGTCTTGCCGGCAGCCTCGCCCACGGAGACAATCGCCAGCACGCGCTCGTACTCGGTCGGAATGACCTTCACAAAGTGCTTGCCCATCGTCTCAAAGCTGTAGAGCAACTTAATGCCGCGCGGGCTCTGCGTTGCGTCCACGTGCTCCTGGATGAGCTCGCGAATCTGCGCCAGCTCATCGGCCGTCGGGGCCTTGAGCTCAACGCTCTCGTGGTTCACGCGGGCGTCGAGCGTGCCGTATTGGTCAAAGACATAGGCCACGCCGCCCGTCATACCGGCGGCAAAGTTTTGCCCGACCTCGCCCAGGATGAGCGCCAGACCGCCCGTCATGTACTCGCAGCCATGGTTGCCGCAGCCCTCGACCACCACGGTGGCACCGGAGTTACGCACGGCAAAACGCTGGCCTGCCAGGCCGTTAATAAAGCCGCGGCCGCTCGTGGCGCCAAAGAACGCCACGTTGCCCACGATGATGTTCTCGTCGAACTTGTAGGTCGCATGCGGGTTGGGGCGTACCGACACCTCGCCGCCCGAAAGGCCCTTGCCAAAGTAGTCGTTGGCGTCGCCGCACACGTTAAGCGTAATGCCGCGCGGCAGGAAGGCGCCAAAGCTCTGACCGGCCGAACCATCGCAATCGATGGTGATGGAGCCGGCGGGCAGGCCCTCGGGATGCGCCTTGGTCACCGCGTTGCCCAGGATGGTGCCCACGCAACGGTTGACGTTGGCGATGTCGGCATGGAAGCGAATCGGACGCAGGTGCGCACGGGCATCGGCCGTATAGGGCACAAACAACGTGGAGTCGAGCGTCTTGTCGAGCTCGCTGTCCGCGGCCATCTGCGGCAGGAAGTGGCGACCGTCGGCACCCGGGATATGAGCACCGAACTCGCAGGTCGCGCTCGCCAGCACGGGCGACAGATCGAGCAGGTTGGCCTTGCGGTTGCCCGGGACCTCGATCTGGCGCAAGCACTCGGGATGGCCGACCATCTCGTCGACGGTGCGGAAGCCCAGGCTCGCCATGACCTCGCGCAGTTGCTCGGCAACAAAGAGCATAAAGTGCTCGACGTGCTCGGGCTTGCCGCGGAAGCCGCGACGCAGGCGGCAGTTTTGCGTCGCGATGCCGGCGGGGCAGGTATCCTGCTGGCAATCGCGCTGCATGAGGCAACCCATGGAGATGAGCGGCATGGTCGCAAAGCCAAACTCCTCGGCGCCCAGCAGGCAGGCGACGGCAACATCGGTGCCGTCCATAAGCTTGCCGTCGGCCTCGAGCACCACGCGTGAGCGCAGCCCGTTTTGCAGCAGCGTCTGCTGGGCCTCGGCAAGGCCAAGCTCCAGCGGCAGACCCGCATGCCAGATGGAATCGCGCGCAGCGGCACCCGAGCCGCCGTTGTGGCCGCTGATCAAGATCTTGTCGGCAGCGCCCTTGGCAACGCCGGTGGCGATGGTGCCGACGCCGGCCTCGCTGACCAGCTTGACCGACACGCGTGCGCCGGGGTTAGCGTTCTTAAGATCGAAGATCAGCTCCGCCAGGTCCTCGATGGAATAGATGTCGTGGTGCGGCGGAGGCGAGATCAGGCCGATGCCGGGCGTGGACTGACGGACCTCGGCAATCCAGGGGTAGACCTTCTTGCCGGGCAGGTGACCACCCTCGCCGGGCTTAGCGCCCTGGGCCATCTTGATCTGAATCTCGAAGGCGCTGCACAGGTAGCGGCTCGTCACGCCAAAGCGCGCGCTTGCCACCTGCTTGATGGCGGAGTTCTTGGAATCACCGTTGGCCAGCGGGGTCTCGCGACGCGGATCCTCGCCGCCCTCGCCGGAGTTGGAACGGCCGTGCAGGCGGTTCATGGCGATGGCCATGCACTCGTGTGCCTCTTTGCTGATGGAGCCATACGACATGGCGCCGGTGTTAAAGCGGCGGACGATGTTGAGTGCTGGCTCCACCTCGTCGAGCGAAACCGGCGTGCGGCCGCTGGCATTAAAGTCGAGCAAGTCGCGCAGACGCACGGCACGACCGGTGCGGTGCAGGCGGGCGCTGTACTCCTTAAAGGTGTCGAAGTTGTCCTCACGGCAGGCGGTCTGCAGCAAGTAGACAGTCTGAGGGTCGATCAGGTGATCCTCGCCGCCGATCGGGCGCCACTTGGTCAGGCCCAGCGTGGGCAGCTGATCGGGAGCCGGGCTCTTAAGGATGGCGAGCGCGGCGTCGTAGCGCTCGTTTTGCTCGCGCTCAACGTCCTCGACACCCATACCGCCCACACGGCTCACCGTGCCGGCAAAGTACGCGTTGACGAACTCCGGCGTAAAGCCCACGGCTTCGAAGATCTGCGCCGAATGGTAGCTCTGCACCGTGGAGATGCCCATCTTGGACATGATGGAGACGATGCCCGCCGTCGCGGCCTTGTTGTAGTTGGCGATGCCCTGCTCGGCCGTCACGTCCAGGTCGCCGTGTGCCGCCAGATCGCGGATGCACGCATGTGCGTTGTACGGATAGATGCCGCTCGCGGAGTAGCCCACCAGTGCCGCAAAGTCGTGCGGAGACACGGCGTCGCCGCTCTCCACCACGATGTCGGCAAAGGTACGCACGCCGGCGCGGATCAGGTGGTTATGCACGCAGCCCACAGCGAGCAGCGACGGCACGGGCACCTCGCCCGCAGCGGCACGATCGCTCAACACCACGATGTTCACGCCATCGCGGACCGCAGCCTCAACGTCCTCTGCAAGCTGCTTGAGCGCAGCCTGCAGCGCGCCCTCGCCGGCATCGCGGCGGTACACGGCACGGAAGCGGCGGGTCTTAAAGCCCACGCGGTCGATGGCGCAGATGCGGTCAAACTCTTCCTCGCTCAGCAACGGGCGCTCCAAGCGCACCAGCTGACAGGCCGTGCGGGAATCCTCGAGCAGGTTGCCGTGGTTGCCCAGGTAGAGCGTGGTCGAGGTGACCATATGCTCGCGCAGGGCGTCGATCGGAGGATTCGTGACCTGGGCGAACAGCTGATAGAAGTAGTCAAAGAACGAACGCGTCTTCTTGGACAGGCAGGCCAGCGGCGCGTCGATGCCCATCGAGGCGAGCGGGGCCTTGCCCTGCTGGGCCATGGGACGCACGACCTCGTCAACATCATCCCAGTGATACCCGAGCTTAGCCATGCGCACGGCGGCGGACACCTCGGCATCCTCGGCGGGCGCGGGCGCGGCGGGCTCATCGAGCGCGTCGACGGTCAGCGTCTCCTCGGCAATCCAATCACGGTAGGGCTTTTCCTTGGCGTAACGGGCGCGCAGCTCGTCGTTGTAGATCACGCGGCCGCGGGCAAAGTCGACCTCGAGCATCTGACCCGGTCCCAAGCAGCCGCTCGTCAGGATGTTCTCGGGGCGCACCTCGATGGTGCCCACCTCGCTCGCCAGCATAAAGCGGCCGTCGCGCGTCACGTAGTAGCGAGCCGGGCGCAGGCCGTTACGGTCGAGGGCGGCACCCAGGGTACGGCCATCGGTAAAGGCGATAGCGGCAGGACCGTCCCACGGCTCCATGAGCATGGACTGGTAGGCGTCGTAGGCGCGGCGCTCCTCACTCAGGCTGTCGTTGTGGTCCCACGGCTCGGGCAGCAACATGGACGCGGCACGCGTGAGCGGACGACCGTTCATGACCAAAAACTCAAGCACGTTGTCCAAAATCGCGGAGTCGGAGCCCTCGCGGTTGATGATGGGCATCACGCGCTCAAGATCATGCTGCAGCACGGGGCTGTACAGGTTGGGTTCGCGGGCGCGAATCCAGTTGACGTTGCCCTTGAGAGTGTTGATCTCGCCGTTGTGGATGATAAAGCGGTTGGGGTGCGCGCGCTCCCAGCTGGGCGTGGTGTTGGTGGAGTAGCGCGAGTGGACGAGTGCCACGGCCGTCTTGACGGCGGCGTCGTTGAGATCGATGAAGAAGCGGCGCATCTGCGTGGCGACGAGCATGCCCTTGTACACGATAGTGCGCGAGCTCATGGAGCAGACGTAGAAGATCTTGTCGCGCAGGGCAAACTCGGCGTCGGCCTTCTTCTCGATGGTGCGGCGGCACACATACAGACGGCGCTCGAAGGCATCGCCCGCCGGCGTGTCGTCGGGGCGGCCCAGGAAGGCCTGCAGGATAGTGGGCATGCAGGCGCGGGCCGTCTCGCCCAGGTCGTGCGGGTCGACGGGCACCTCGCGCCAAAAGAGCAGCGGCACGCCGGCCTCGGCACAGCCCTCCTCAAACACGCGGCGGGCATCCTCTACGCCCTTGTCGTCCTGCGGAAAGAACAGCATGGCCACGCCATAGTCGCCCTCTGCCGGCAGAATCTGGCCGCACTTTTGAGCCTCTTTACGGAAAAAGTGATGCGGAACCTGGAACAAGATGCCAGCGCCGTCGCCGGTGTTCTTCTCGAGTCCCGTGCCGCCGCGGTGCTCCAAGTTGACCAGAATGGACAGCGCATCGTCCAGAATCTGGTGATGGCGCTCGCCGTTGATATCGGCAAGCGCGCCGATGCCACATGCATCGTGGTCGAATTCGGGGCGATAAAGGCCCTGCTGCTGAGCGGAATCTGCCTGCATCGCGATCCTCCCCTAGATATTTAGACAGTCAGTTGAATAGGCATACTAGGAGCATCGCCGGCCCGTTGTGTTTCCCGCCCGTTTCGAAACAATCGCGTAACGCACACCGACCATCAACGTCTTGCTATCAAACATGTACGTCAGCCCCCAAACATGTCGAAATTTGACATCTTTGGAGGCTGACGTACACGTTTTAGTGCAGGGACAGCCGGCACATATGCATCTGGCCCCTTTGAATCATTCTGGAAACAAGGGCCATGCGGACTTTTGCATGATGGGGCTCGACACAGCAGGCCTCAAGGGCGGCAACAAGACGCCCAAGTTCGGCCTGTAAGCTCACCGCTTCAAACATCTCAATCTGTAACAGGAAGAGCGGATTTTGGCGCCTAGATGTTACAGATTGAGATTTTCTGCGGAGCGGTTTTGGTTTGTCTCGATCTGTAACACGAAGGGCCGGTTTTGGCGGCCAGCTGTTACAAATCGAGATTTTCCATAGGACCATTTCTTCCTGTCTCGATCTGTAACACCTAGGCCCAATTTCCATCCCTAGTTGTTACAGATCGAGACATTTCGGCAGCCCCCCTTCACCATCCCATTCAAATAGAACAATTTTGTTAGGCTTGGTTAACTTTTAAGCTTAAAACGGGTATCCTTTGCGGCGTCAAGCAAACGGCACGCACACCGTGCCAGATCAAGGAGGCCCCTATGGCGCACCGAGCAGACCGACAGACAATGCAACTTGTCCTTATCCGTCACGGAGAATCCGAGTGGAACAAACTCAACCTGTTCACCGGCTGGACCGATGTCGAGCTCACCGACACGGGCCGCGAAGAAGCCGCAGCAGGCGGTCGCGCCCTCAAAGAAGCCGGTTTCGACTTTGACGTCTGCTACACCTCGCGTCTCAAGCGCGCAATTCACACCCTCGATATCGTGCTCGGCCAAATGGATCGCGAGTGGCTGCCCGTCATCAAATCCTGGAAGCTCAACGAGCGCCACTACGGTGCGTTGCAGGGTCTCAACAAGGCCGATGCCGCCGCGGAGCACGGCGACGAACAGGTGCTCATCTGGCGCCGCTCCTTCGATATCTGCCCGCCGGCACTCGAGCCGGACGACGCGCGCGACCCCCACACCCAGGAGCAATACCGCGACATCGCGCCCGATCAGCTACCCTATACCGAGTGCCTCAAGGACACGATCGCCCGCGCCTGGCCCTATTTCGAAGACGAGATTCGCCCCCAGATGCTCGCCGGCAAGCGCGTACTCATCGCCGCGCACGGCAACTCCCTGCGCTCACTCGTCATGAAGCTCGAGCACCTCATGCCCGAGGAGATCCTCAAGGTCAACATCCCCACCGGCGTGCCGCTCGTCTACACCTTCGACACCGATTTCAACGTCCTCGACAAGCGCTACATCGGCGACCCGGCGACCATCGCCGCCAAGATCGACGCCGTGGCCAATCAGGGCAAAGCACACAAGTAGCCCCAACCCAAAACCGACGCGTGGCGCCGCACGGCCCAGATGCGACGTCACGCCGCCCATACACAGGAGCGCACCATGCTCAACCATCTCAAACAACACTTTGGTTCCCGGCGCACCGGCGGTCACGGAGGCCTAGACATTGCGCGGCATATCGGCCCCGGGCTGCTCGTGACCGTCGGCTTTATCGACCCGGGCAACTGGGCCTCCAATATGGCCGCGGGCTCGCAGTTTGGCTACGCGCTGCTGTGGATCGTCACGCTGTCCACGATTATGCTCATTGTGCTGCAGCACAACGCGGCGCACCTGGGTATCGCCACGGGCGCCTGCCTTGCCGAGGCCACGACACGTTACCTCCCCCGCTTCGTTGGACGCACGGTACTCGCCAGTGCCTATCTCGCGACCGTCGTCACCGCCATGGCCGAAGTCCTGGGTGGCGCGATTGCCCTTCAAATGCTCTTTGGGCTGCCCGTGCGCGCGGGCTGCGTCATCGTGGCGGCAGTATCGATGGCGATGCTCATGACGAGCTCCTACAAGCGCGCCGAACGCTGGATCATCGCCTTCGTGGGTGTGGTGGGACTCTCGTTTTTAGCAGAGCTCGCGCTGGTCAAAGTCGACTGGCCGCAAGCAACCGCAAGCTGGATCACGCCTAGTATGCCCACTGGCTCTGCCGCGATTATCGTGAGTGTCCTGGGTGCGGTCGTTATGCCACACAACCTTTTTCTGCACTCCGAGGTCATCCAATCCATGCACTTCGAAGGCCAAGGCGAGCAAGTTATCGAAGAACGTCTGCACTACGAGCTCTTCGACACGCTCTTTTCGATGGGCGTGGGCTGGGCAATCAACTCGGCCATGGTCATCCTGGCCGCAACGACCTTCTTTGCGCACGGCATGGTCGTAGACGACCTCGCCGTCGCAGCGGCCACGCTCTCCCCCATCTTGGGCCCGGCGAGCTCGACCATCTTTGCCGTGGCGCTGCTGTTCGCGGGACTATCGAGCAGCGTGACAGCGGGCATGGCGGCGGGGACCATCACTGCGGGCATGTTCGACGAGGAATACGATATCCACGACCGACATTCCTCGATCGGGGTGGCGGCCTGTTTCGTCGGCGCAGTGACGGCGTGCCTGGTCGTCCCAAATCCTTTTGAAGGTCTCATCTGGAGTCAGGCACTGCTGTCGCTTCAGCTACCGATTACGGTCTTTGTGCTCATACGGCTCACCAGTTCACCCCGCGTCATGGGCAAATACGCCAATTCGCGTCCACTCAACGCGCTGCTCGTAGGGATCGGTGCCATCGTGACGATTCTCGATGTCGTGTTGTTGACAGGGATGTAATGGGGCGGGGCACCTACTCAGGCAAACGTCTCGATCTGTAACATCTAGACCCGCTTTCGATGTCTAGATGTTACAGATTGAGATCTTCTGCCGGACGGTTTTGGTTTGTCTCGATATGTAACAAGTGGGCCCAATTTCCACCGTTAGATGTTACAGATTGAGACAAAAGGTCGGTCGGACTCACAACAGACAGGATCGGTCAACAGCAACCGTGATCCCTTGGGGGCGGAGGAAAAGGGCCCCGGCCGAGAATTCGACCGAGGCCCTTGGACAGAGCTATGTTCGGCTTTCGCCGTGTGTCTGCGAGCTACTCCTCGACGAGCTCAAACTGATCGGGACCGACGCCGCACACCGGGCACACATAATCCTCGGGCAGCTCGGGCGTATCGACCTCAACCTCGTAACCGCAAACGACGCACACGAACTTATACGTCTTCTTCTCCTCAGCCATGATGTTCTCCTCTCAAACGCGACTGGTGATGTACTTCATTTATCAGTATAGATTCTCAATAATATAATGCAAGTATTTTTAAAACATTTCTAGCCTTGATACGAGGACGCCTTCGGAGGCGTCTTGCCCTTCAGGACCTTATGGTAGTAATCGTAGGTGAGCGGCGTCTCGTCACTCAAGCGCTCGGCATCCTCGACCTCGCCGATAAACAGTAGATGCGTGCCAACATCCACAGTGTCGATCAAATGGCAGCTAAACAGGGCCGCCGCGTGCTCGGGCACATAGGGCATGCCCAGAGCCGTCTCGCGGGTCTCGTATTTGGCAAACTTGTCATAATCGCTGCTGGTGCGGAACCCAAAGTTACCGATGTAGAGCATGTCGGCGGTCTGATCGATCACGGTCAGCGCGAACGCTTTGGCCGATGCGATGACGCCCGAGGTGACATTGTCCTTGTTCACGGCAACCGAAATGCGCGGCGGCATGGACGTCACCTGCACCGCAGTGTTGATGACGCAGCCGGCGCGCAGCCCGTCTGCCGCGGCGCTCACCACGTACAGACCGCTCGGCATGGTAAAGAACGCAGTTTTGTCCATAACAATCACTCCCCTAACCCGGGTTGGAACCTCATGAATGTATGTACCCACAAAAAAGGCGGCACCCATAACGGACGCCGCCTTTGAGACATATGTGTCAGAACAGTAAGAAAGATGAGACGCCCGCAGTTGCGGTGAAATAGGGACTGAACAGCCCCTCAAACAGGCAAAACAGTCCGTATTCCACCGCAACTTATACAGAGTGCCTAGCGGTTGCGTTCCTTGAGGGCGCGGTCGATCTCGCGTTGGACATCACGCTTGGCCATGTCCTCGCGCTTGTCGTAGAGCTTCTTGCCGCGACCCAGACCCAGCAGCAGCTTTACGCGGCCGTCGGTATTAAAGTAGAGCTCCAACGGCACCAACGCATAGCCGCGGTTGCGCAGCTTGCCGTCGAGAAAATCAATCTCCTTGCGATGCAGCAGCAGACGGCGCCGACGGTCGGGATCGCGATTCCACACGCCACCATGGCTATAAGGGTGGATATGCAGGCCGACGAGCCAGCACTCCCCGCCACGAATCAGCGCGAAGGTATCGGTAATCTGGCACGCGCGCTCGCGAATCGACTTGACCTCGGTACCGCTCAGCTCAATGCCGCACTCAAACGTCTCATCGATAAAGTACTCGTGATGTGCCGAGCGATTTTTGGAAATGAGCTTGCGTTCACGCTTACTGGACATCGCCGGCCTCCTTGGCGCCATCGGAACCCTTGCCCGTAGCTTCGCGCTTAGCCTTGCGCTCGGCGTTGAGCTCGGCGTCGCTCTCGCGCACCAGTTTGATAATCGCCGCGCAGGCCTCCTCGCCCACCAAGTCGCGAGCATGTACCGTCAGGCGCGTCGCCTCCTGCTTGTCGCCGTCACTTGCAGCATCGGTCGCGCACATAATCAGGCAGATGGCAATCTCGGCCGAAGGCGAGGTCGGCACGCCCTGCAGGGCGAGCTCACCCATCACATGGTCGTCACTCTCGTCCGCGGCATCCGGATAGGCGGTGTGGATCTTGTTGAGCAGGCGCGTCGTATGCGCATCATTGGGCGCCAGGCGCAGCGCCAGACGCGCGCAGCCCACGGCAGCCGAAATGTTCTCGGTCTCGGGCTCCAAGAAGTACTGACCCAAGTTGGTGTAGGCGCGTGCGGCGCACTTACCGTCGCTCGCGCGCTCCAGCACCGAGAACGAGAGCGATGCCCACTCCTGTTTGTCCTCGAGTGCACGGAACAGCTCGGCCAGGTCCAGGCGATAGTTGCAGTTCATGGGATCCCAACGCACGGCCTGCATCAGAGCATTCCGAGCACTCACATAATCCTGCTGGCGGATGTAGGCAAACGCCATGTCGGAGTACAGGCGGTCAAAGGGAACCTCGACCTGCACCAGCTCGCGCGGATCCTTCTCCACGCGGCGATAGGCCAGGCGCTCAAACTTGCTGTCGAAGCTAAAGTACTGGCGCTTCTCCTCCGTCTTGCACTCAGCGTCGATATACTCCTCGGCGAGCTCCACCAGACGCTCCAGCAGCGGCGTCGCCGTAGCCAGGTCTCCCTGCGCCAGATAGTTCTCGGCATACGTGATGTCTTCCAAGCTGATAGGCAGGTCCATGACAACTCCTCGGTCCGGGCGGCAGACTCAACGCGCGCCTTAAATATCGGTCAATACACAAAACCCGGGTCTCTTACGAGGCCCGGGCGTTCAATTTTGGTAGCCCGTACCAGATTCGAACTGGTGATCTCCGCCTTGAGAGGGCGGCGTCCTAAACCGCTAGACGAACGGGCCATATGTAGCAAATGCAATGGCTGGGATGGAGGGAGTCGAACCCCCATTGACGGAACCAGAATCCGCTGTCCTGCCATTAGACGACATCCCAATGACTGCATCGCTGCGCTCGGCTGTGCCTTTGCGCAAGAAAGAAATATACGGGAAGTCCGGCCGTGACGCAAGCCCCAATTTTGACTTTTTTGAAATTCAGTCAAATACGGCCGACACGTGAAGGACCTGTGAAGCGCCAGCGACACGTACGGCGCCAAAGCCCGTAAAACATCCCGCATCTACCGCTGGTAGATTACAACAATGCAGCACTCACGGCTGATGGCACAATCGAACCGTCATCATTGCACGGATATCGAGGCGCCATGGACGAAGAGCTTGATTACCTATGGGAGACCCTGGGCCTCGAGATCACTGCTGACCTTTGGCCCGAACGGGACAAAATCCATCCCACTCTGCGCCCCGCCATCACGGTGATGCAGGCAAAATACCGCCGTGCATCCTTTTTGATCATGCGGATGTCATGGCACGCGGGACTCCCCGACCTTAAGCGAATCCAGGCAAGCCTCGTCGAGCTGTCCGGTATGCCGACTGTCATATCCGAGGCGCACCTGGAGCAGCGCCAGCGCGAGCGACTGCAACAGCAGCGGATTCCCTTTATCTGCCCCGGCGTTCAGGCATATCTGCCCTTTATGGACGAGGAGTACTGGAGCGGCAAGCCCAACAAGCACGTAAAGGTCTACGATCCGCACGAATGGGCGCAGCTGGAGGACTGACTGGGGCAAGCCTGCCGGCGGAAAGTGCGTCCCAGATTTCAAGCTCAAACTGGTCCCCACTTTCCCATCGAGCCCTCAACCGGAAACCGTATCCCGTAATCGAAGCTCAAAACGGGTCGCGCTTTCCGCAGCCGCTACAGCAACGCCTCGACCCAAGCCGATTCCCTAAAGCCGGGAATCGCAAAGTCGTCGCCCACCAACAGCGGACGCTTGACCAGCATGCCGTCGGTCGCCAGCAGCTCGTAGCACTCCCGATCCGTCATGCCCGCATCTAGACGCGCCTTCAGGCCCAGCTCTCGATATTTCATGCCCGACGAATTAAAGAAGCGCCGCACCGGCAGTCCCGAACGAGCAATCCAGGTCGCAAGCTCATCAGCCGTGGGATTGTCCAAAACGATATCGCGGTCGATATACTCAACCCCGTATTCGTCCAGCCATGCCTTGGCCTTCTTACAGGTCGAGCACTTGGGATATTCAATAAACAGTACGGTCATGGGAATCCTCCGAATATAGATCGGCCAACGCAGGCACACGCCACACGAGGCGCCTTCGCATGATGGGCCAATTGTAGCCCACGGGTCACACGCTAAACGAACCGTACCCCGAATCCGCGTTTGATGAACGGCAGCAGCTCCATTGCCTCGGGCGTGATATGACCCGCAACGTTCATGCGCTCGTCACCGGGAAGATCGACCCGCGCAATCTCAAGCTCGCCTTCGTAGCGCCCATAGCCGCTATTGCTCACAGCGATCGACCCCGTCTTTCGTGACAGGCCGGCACCGGCATCCATCGGCACGGAATCCGGCTTAAGCGTCGTACGCGACTCCTGAGACCTAAAGATGAGGACGCTCGAGTCGGGCCGGTCATGATGAATCTGTCCGCGCACATAGGCATAACCGGGCTCAAGCTCGCATTGCAAGTCCACGTATCCGGCGGAAACTTGAGCAAACTGCGCCCAGCCCGCATCGGAAAGATCGGGGTCGCCGACCAACACAATGTCGCAATCGGCGCCATGTGCAAGCTCAAGCATGTTGAGGGCAACCTTAGACGCGCGACCGCGCTGCGCCTCAACCGTCGGCAGTCCCTCGAATACCGGCCCGCGAACGTTAGCATCACCCGGCACAAAAGCCATGATTTCGAATCCAAGCGCCGCAAGACGAAGATTCACCCGAGCAATGTCCTCCAGAGCTAAACCGGTATAAGGCTTGGGGTAAAAATTGTGGCAGGCGGCAAAACGAGTCACATCGGCACCGGCCTCACGCCACGATGCGATTTCATCAGAACTCACCGTCGATGCATTGACCACAATGCGAAATACACCGGACAGCTCCGCGACCCGCTGGGCGCTAAAGCCATAGTCCAAACGAAGGTATTCCAACCCCAGATCGCGCAGGTCCTCGATACGCTCAAGCCCGAGCAAATCGCACGTGCGCGGTCCCACATCGGCAATGAGCGCAATGCCGTGGGCGGAAAGCAGCGACAGTACATGACGGACCTTATCGGCATACGCCGCTCCCCCATCCTCGGGAATATGCAGCGAGGTGAACGCATAGCGTGCACCCGCCGCGGCGCCACGCTCAATCGTCCGCTCAATATCCTGCAGAGGGCTGGAAAGATAAATCGAAATACCCGTTTTCACGCTTCAACGCTCCTTTAAAAAAGGCCGGCGGAGCAGTTAGCCCCGCCGGCACAACCATAGCATCAAGAAATCTGCCGCGCGCCGCGAGCTCTGAGCAACACGGCTCGCGATATCAAACTACTCGCCAAAGAACTCGTTGATCTTCTGCTCGTCGACGCCAAAGAACCACGTCAGGACAAAGCCGGCGGCATAGGCAAGCAGCATAGCGGCAACGTAGCCGAGCTGCTGGCCAGGAACGACGATCAGCAGGCCAAACAGACCGGAAACGCCCTGAGAAACCGTGCCGATGTGAAGCAGCGCCGCGAGCGCGCCACCAAATCCGGCACCCAGGCAGGCCGTCACAAACGGACGAACGAGCGGCAGCGTAACAGCATACATCAGAGGCTCGCCCACACCCAGGATTCCAACGGGAATGGACTCTGCGACGTACTTCTTGAGCTTGGCGTTCTTGGTCTTAAAGTACAGCGCCAAACCGGCACCGACCTGGCCGCCGCCAGCCATCATAAGGATGGGAAGCAGGTAATTGATACCCTTGGTAGCGCCGTCGGGATCGTTGAGCATAGCGTGGATCGGCGTGAGCGCCTGATGCAGGCCGACGGAAACCAGCGGCAAGAAGCCCGCCGACAGGATATAGCCGCCCAGGACGCCCAGCTTCTCGAAAATAAAGGTCAAAACGCTAAAGATGGCAGTCGTCAGCCATGCGCCAACCGGCTGGATGACGAGCATCAGAGCAAAGGCACCGATGATGAGCACCAGCAGCGGGGACAAAAACGTGTCGAGTGCGTTGGGCATAACCTTGCGAATCTGACGCTCCATCCAGGCAAAAAATGCGCCAGCGATAAGAGCCGCGATCATGCCGCCCGCTGCGGGGTTGTACTGCGCATTGGTGAGCGGCAGCAGAATGGCAGTGGCAGGATCAGCCGCGCCAGGCGCAAGCAGGGGCATGGCACTGTTGGCGATACACATCATGCCGGCGATGCCGCCCAGCGCAGCGGAGCCGCCAAACTCACGTGCCGCGTTATAGCCCACCAAGATGGGCAGATAGGCAAACAGGGCCCAGCCCATGGAACGAATGCCCTGGTACCACCACTCGCCTGCAAGCGCGCCTGCCGTCGAGACGTTAATGACGTTGCAGATACCGTTGATGAGGCCAGCCGCAATGATGCCGGGAAGCAGGGCGACGAAGACATTGGAAATCTTCTTGAGGAAGGCCTGAACCGGCTTGGACTCGTACTTTGCCTTCTGCGCGGCCTTGTTTGTGGCCGCAGCGTCAACCACGCTCTCGTCGGCAACGCCTTTCGCAAGGCCGGTGAGCTTGGAGAACTCCTCGAGCACCTTATTCACCTTGCCCGGCCCCAGCACGATCTGCATCGTGTCGTCCTCGACCAAGCCCATCACGCCGTCGAGTGCCTTAATACCCTCCGTGTCGACGCTGCCCGTGTCTTTGACGGTCACGCGCAGGCGCGTCATGCACGCCGCGTTTGCGAGCACGTTGTCTTTACCGCCCAAAAGGTCCAGCAGCTTTTGAGCCAGCTCTTTGTTCGTCATAACTCCTCCTTGTATTGGGTATCTCGTTTGGATGTCATATCAGCTCACGCCGCGCACCTATTGGGCATCGGCATTGCTCTTCTCATGGCCACTCACCGCAGCACGGACATGGCCTCGCGCTCGCTCAAGAGCTACCGCAGCCTGCTCGACATCGCAGTCCAGCAGTACCGAGACAATAGCGGTTTTTACGTGGCCGCCGGCATCTGCAAGCGCCTGAATAGCGCGCTCGCGCGTGCAGCCGGTCGCCTCCATCACGATGTTCTGGCCGCGCACCACCAACTTCTCGTTCGTCTGCTGCACATCGACCATCAGGTTTTGGTATACCTTGCCGATCTTGACCATGGCACCGGTCGAAATCATGTTGAGAATGAGCTTTTGAACCGTTCCCGCCTTGAGCCTCGTTGAGCCGGTCAGCACCTCGGGACCGGGCACGGGTTCAATGGCAAGATCTGCGCTCTCCCCGATCTTCGACCCTTGGTTGCAGGCAATTGCAATGGTCTTGCACCCAGTTGCCCTGGCGTTCACAAGGCCGCCCACCACATAGGGAGTACGGCCGCTTGCCGCCAGGCCAACGACAAGATCCTTGTCCGAGAGTCCACGCTCCCGCAGGTCGCTCGCGCCAAGTTCCTCGCTGTCTTCGGCACCTTCGACAGCCTTGATAAACGCCGTCTCGCCTCCGGCAATGAGCCCGACAATCAGATCGGGTGACACGCCAAACGTGGGCGGACACTCCGAAGCGTCGAGTACGCCCAGACGACCGCTGGTGCCTGCGCCCATGTAAAAGACGCGTCCGCCGCGCTCGAGTGCCTCAGCAGCCCAGTCGATTGCTGTGGCAACCTGGGGCAACACCTTCGTGACCGACTGGACGGCACGAAGATCCTCATCATTCATCGTCGTGACGATTTGCAGCGATGTCATCGTATCGAGGTCCATTGAACTTTGATTACGCTGTTCGGTCGTGAATTTTGTTAAATCGAGCATTTCATTCACCTCATCTTTCCTGTTTCTCGATGTAGTTTTGCTTAATGACATGCGTCGCCCGTTCGTAGTCGCTGGCAACGTAAGCAGCGTACAGGGCATCGACAACCATAAGCTGGGCCATACGCGAAGCCATGGCACCGCTGCGGACCAAGGGTTCACTCGCAGCGACGCCGAGCACGGCATCGGCCACGGTGGCAAGCTTGGATGATCCATCTACTTTGGTAACGGCCACAACGGGACAGTTGTGACGTTGAGCCTCGGCGGTGCAGTCCAGCACCTCTTGCGTCAAGCCCGAGTAGCTAAAGGCGATTGCCATATCGCCCTCATGCATGTTCTTGGCACACAAGAGCTGATCATGCCAGTCGTCGTACAGATGGCACTCCTTGTCGACACGCATGAGCTTTTGCGCCAGATCGTGCGCGACCAAACGAGAGGCACCGATACCGAACAGATTGACCGCGCGTGCCCGCTTAAGACGGGCCGCGCATCGCTCCAAGACGGTGTAATCGAGCGTTCGCGCCGTCGCCTCGATCGTGCGCACGTTGCTTTTCATCACCTTCCCCACGATACGTTCGACGCTGTCATCCATGGAGATGTCCTCGAGGGCTACGTCTTTCTTGTCACCTAAGAGCGCCAGCTCGGCAATCAGTTCGCGCTGGAACTCCTTGTAGCCCGCAAAACCCAAACGCTTGCAAAAGCGCAAAATGCTCGAGGGCGAGGAGAACGTGACATCGGCAAGACCGCGGACGGACAGCCCGACCACCTCGTGCGGATGAGCGGTTACATATGCGATGACATTGCGTTCCGCCGGGCTTGCGCTGAGCTCACGCTCGCGAAGTCGCAAAAGCAATCCGTTTGCCATCTCAAACACCTCCGTTGAGAAGAATTAAAGACCAACGAACGATTCGTACCGGATACAAACAGCTTTTGCGGTACATTGTGCCGCATCGTGGCGCACAAAGGGAGAGCGTTCTACCGCTCGCCCCTCAAATCCGACCGCTCGGAAATACGCGCGACACAAAATAATTCAACAAGGTCGCATTATCAGAAACGGGTTTGTTACCGGCTAGCGCCTCGCATGGGCGCCGATCGGCCGAGTCGCATAGCGCACCAACGCCGCTGCCAGCAATACCAACAGCATGGCGGTGACATAGCCCGCAGCATCGAATCCTAAATCGATAACGTCGAAATGCCTGCCGGGAACAAAGATCTTATGTGCCTGATCGCCAACGGAGCAGACGGCGCAAAAGAGCAACACGGGCACGCAACGGGAGCATACGCTCCACGGACGCCTGGAAAAGCAAACCACGACCACCGAGGCGAACAATCCGACGAAGAAAAACTCTACGGTATGGGCAACACGTCGGACGTTCGTGCCCACCCACATGCGAATGGAAGCAAGTCGGCCAGACCGGACATTCGAAGCAGCCGAATCGGTGCACCCGGTCATCCCGTTCTCGGTCTGAGCTTCACCCGCGACATCGGCAGCCTGTACGCCCGTAGCCTGACCCTCCACCACACGCGCGGTGGACTCGCTCAGCAACGACGTCTCCACCGCATTTTGCTCCGTCAGCACCCAGATGCCCGCCAGCGTTGCAGCGAACAGAACGATCGCGGTCCATCCGATTATTTGTTTTACGCGCGCCAAGGGCCTACCTCCTTTTTTGAATATCAGCGAGTGTAGCCCCAAATGACATCGCCATCGTATCAAAATTTGAATCGCAACAGGAAGCGACAAAGCGACGCAAACCCCTACCCCGCCTCGCGCATCCAGCGATCAAACGTCCCCACGCACACGCCCAGGCACTTTGCTGCCTGGCTGCGGGTAATATCGCCCGCCTCATAGCTATCCCGTACCAGATCAAACTGAGGAGGGCACGGCTTGCGAGGTCGACCGAAACGGACCCCTCGCGCCCGCGCCGCTGCAATTCCCTCCGCTTGGCGCCGATGGATATTCTCGCGCTCCACCTGCGCCACGTAGCTCAGCAGTTGCAGCACAATATCGGCAATCAGGGTATTAGTCACATCCGGCGTGCCGCTTGCCCTGACGCGCGTGTCAAGCAATGGCATGTCCAACACCACAATGGCAACCCCGAGCTCCTTGGTAATGCGTCGCCATTCCTCAAGAATCTCAGAGTAATTACGGCCAAGTCGGTCGATAGAAAGCACCACCAGCACGTCCCCGTCTCCCAGGACGTGCAGCAGCTCGCGATACCTCGGGCGATCGAAGTCCTTGCCGCTCGCATGGTCGGCATAAATATTCGCCGAGCCCACGCCATAGGCGCCCAGCGCATCCAGCTGCCGATTAAGATTCTGATCGCGCGAACTCACCCGCGCATAACCGTACACCGTCGCCATCTCATCCCCGCTTTCTTGTAAACCTGCCAAAAAGGGACAGGTTTATTTTGGTAGGTTTTACCTCTCAAATAGCAGGTAAGCGGGCGGCCGAGCAGACGGCAAGGTAGCCATGATCCAAATGCGGAGGGCGGCCCCGAAAGACCGCCCTCCGCTCTCCCGCCATGAGTCGAGATTTGGCTAATGGATAAGCTTAAAGTCCAAGTGCCCACGCGTGGTATTGACGCGCGAGACCTCGATAATCACGCGCTGACCCAGTTCATAGCGAGTCCCCGTGTCGGCACCTGCGAGCGTGAGCGCATCCTCGTCGAACTCGAACCACTCGTTGCCCAGGCTCTTGATCGAAACCAAGCCTTCGACCTGCGTCAGGTCCAAGCGCACAAAGAGGCCCATGCTGCTAACCCACGAGACGGTTCCGGCATAGCGCTCGCCCAGACGGTCCTCATAGTACTGGGCAATCTTGATCTTTTGCGTCGCATGGCTAGCGGCATCTGCCGCGCGCTCGGCATCGCTGCATGCGCGGCAGATCTGCGGCAGAATGCGCGGCAGCGACTCGCGCCCCTTGCCGATCAGCCGCGGCGTACGGACCAGGGCGTCCTTGCCGCCGAGCTGCTCATAGGCCAACTGCAGTTTGAGCACGCGGTGCACCACCAGATCGGGGTAGCGACGGATGGGACTCGTAAAGTGACAGTAGCACGGCGCGGCGAGCGCAAAGTGGCCCTCGTTGCGCGGCTTGTACAGTGCGCGCTGCATACTGCGCAGAAGCAGCGTGTTGACGAGCGGTGCGTTGGCCGTACCGGCGGCAGCATCAACTGCAGCCTGTAGCTCATCGGGACTCCCCAGGGCGATACCGGCAGCACGGCGATCGTCGATGATGCCTAGCTGCGCCAGCGCAACTGCGGCACCGTGCAGGCTATCGGGGCTCGGATCCTCATGCACGCGATAGCAGGCCTCGATATCACGGTCTGCCAGCCACTCTGCAACGCACTCGTTGGCGAGTAGCATGGCTTCCTCGATAAGCGACGTGGCACACGAACGCTCGCGCGCCACAATCTGCACGGGTACTCCGTCCTCATCCAATAGAGCGCGAATCTCGGCCGTGTCAAAATCGACTGAGCCGCGGGCACGACGAATACGACGGCGAAGTTCGGCGAGTTCGTTGGCGGCGACAAGGAAATCGCCGAGGTCGACGTTATAGCCGCGAGCAGTTTCCTCGCACGCAAGACCGCGCTCAAGCGCCTCCTCGCGCGAGGCCTCAGCAGCCGCAACATCCTCAGCGGCGCCTTCCAGCACCGAATACTCAACCGCGCCGGCACGCACCAGCAGCGCCTCGGCGCCGTCATAGTCCATACGCACACGCGAGCGAATCACGCTGGGGTAAGGATCGTAATGCCGCACGCGACCCTGCGCATCGAGCTCAATGTCAACGGTAAACGCAAGACGGTCCTCGTCAGGGCGAAGCGAGCATAGGTCACAGGACAGGCGTTCGGGCAGCATGGGAAGCACGCGATCGGCCAGATACACCGATGTCGTACGATGGCGAGCCTCAAGATCGATATGCCCGTCCCAAGCCACATAGTGAGAAACGTCAGCGATATGCACACCCAGCTTGTAGCCACCCTCGGGCGTGCGCTCAAGCGAAATGGCATCGTCAAAGTCGCGCGCGTCGACCGGGTCGATCGTGATGACAAAGCGGTCGCGCAGATCGCGGCGGAGCGGGTCCTTAAGCGCCGCGGACACATCGAGCGAAAGCCCCTCGGCCTCGTCCAGCGCGGCCTCGGGATAGCTATCGGTATAGCCGTAACGCGCCATCACGTATTGAACGCCCAAATCGGGCGCGTCATCTCCGCCAATGCGGCGTTCGATCGTCACGGTGCCCGATTCCAGGCGCGTCGGGTAGGTCAAAATGCGCGCGACAACGGCATCACCCGGGTGGACGCCCAGACGATCCGCCGAGGTATCCTCGGGCAGAATGAAGAAGTCGGCCTTCAGGCGCGAATCGAGCGGCTCGATCACACCGAGCGGACCAGCGGTCTGGTACGTACCCACCACGCTTATGGCTGCGCGCTCAACCACGCCTTCGATCACGGCGCGCCGCTCACCGTGCGGGCTGTTCTTAATGCTCACGGCAACGGTATCGCCATCCATGATCTCGCGCTTACCGCGGCCCATAACCTTGTAGTCGCCGCTCTCGGTTATGACATAGGCGCCATGCTCATGGAGCTGCACGCGCCCGGTCAGGCTCGGACGGCGTTCGCTGCGCACCGGCCCACGCTTATTGCGAGCACCGCGCTTATGCTTGTTATTGCGCCCCATGGCGCCTCCTTGCTATCGATGACGAACTCCAAAGAGTCTACCCAAATGATTCGCTTTCCTGCCGTCCCCTAGAGATCAAAAAACGGGCCGCCCCATAAGAGACGACCCGTTGGAAGGGATGAATTCCGGACATGCCTACACGCGCAGGTAGCGGCGCATGGCTATGGCAGAACCAAAGAGACCGATAATCACGCCGACCAGAATCAGCGCAGCATAGGTCACCAGGTAGTACTGCATCGGCAGGGCAAACGACATCCAGCCGATGCTCTCCTGCAAACGCGGAATCATCAGATTGCGCAGCAGCTCCAGAACGCCGATGGAAAGCAGCGAGCCCAAAATGGCCTGCAGTACGCCCTCGGTGATAAACGGACCACGAATGAAGCCGTTGCTGGCGCCGACCAGACGCATAATCGCAATCTCACGACGACGCGCCGTGATGGACAGGCGAATCGTGTTGTTGATGAAGATGAATGCGATAAAGGTCAGAAGGCCAACGAGCACCACGGCGGCGATGCGAATGTAGTTGGTCACCTGGAACAGGCGGCTCACTTCCTCCTGGCCATACAGTACGCTCGCGTTGACGTCGCCGTCGTCCGCGATCTTTTGGAAGTCGGCATTCTTCTTGAGCTTCTTGGCCGTGCTCTCGACCTGAGACGGATCGTCCATCTCAATCGCAAACGAAGCCGGCAGCGGGTTCTGGCCATCGAGCGCGCTCATGGTGGCGTCGGCGTTGCCCGACATCTTGCTCGTATACTCGGCCAGCGCGTCGTCCTTGTCCTTATAGGTCACGGACTTGACGTTATTCCATGTCTTAAGCTCGGCCTCAAAAGCCTGAACATCAGCCTGATCGGCGTCATCGCTAATGAACGCGTTGATGACAACCTGATCCTCGACGGTGCCGATCACGGAGTTCAGCATCGCGGAGCCCATGATGAACAGGCCGATGATAAACAGCGAAAGGAAGATCGTGATGACGGCGCCGAGCGAGGTAGTCCAGTTACGGAAGAAGTGGCTGATTGCCTCTTTGAAGGAGTAGCCCACGTTAGTTGGTGCCATAGTTGCCGTAACCTCCCCTCTCCTGGTCGCGGATAACGTGGCCGCCCTCGAGGGCGATCACGCGACGGTGCATGCTATCGACCATCTCGCGGTCGTGCGTGGCGACGATCACGGTGGTGCCGGTGCGGTTAATACGCTCGAGCAGCTTCATGATGCCCAGCGAGATCGCCGGGTCGAGGTTACCCGTGGGCTCGTCGCAGATCAGCAGCGGCGGACGGTTGACCATAGCGCGGGCGACGGCAACGCGCTGCTGCTCGCCACCGGAAAGCTGGTCGGGCAGCGAGTCCATCTGATCGGCCAGACCGACCAGACGCAGCACCTCGGGCACCTGGCTGCGAATGACGCCCTTGGGCTTGCCGATGCACTGCAGGGCAAACGCCACGTTTTCGTAGGCGGTCTTTTGCGGCAGAAGCTTAAAGTCCTGGAACACAGCGCCAATCTGGCGGCGCAGGAACGGAACCTTGCGGTTCTTGATCTTCATGAGGTCCTGACCGGCAACCAGGATGCGACCGCTCGTCGGCTTGACGTCGCGGTTGAGCGTCGACAGCAGCGTGGTCTTACCCGAGCCGGAGTGACCGACCAGGAAGACGAACTCGCCCGGATAGATCTCGATGTTGATGTCGTCGAGTGCAGGCTTGTTGGGCTGTGCCGGATAGATCTTGGTGACATGCTCCATAAGGATGACGGGCTCGACACCGGCCTGCTTGGCCATCTTCTTGCGGCTGGCCTGCGGATCGATGGGCGCAAACACCGACGTAAAATCGGGGTTGTTGAGCGCGTTATCGAGGCTTGCGACCTCGGCGGCCTGATCGCTCTCGACCACCGGGGCAGCAGGCTGCGTGGGATCGGGAATAGCGGCAAAGAGACCGGACTGCGCAGGCTGAGGAACCGGCGTCGCAGGGGCCATGGGGTCGGGAATGCCGGCCATGGTAGGCTGCGGCGTGGCGGCGCCAGCCTGAGGCTGCTCCACGCGAGCGGTCACGGCCTGAACGGGCTCAAAACCCGCCGTGCCGGAAAGCGCGACATCGCTGGTGGGATTGTAGGCAAAGGGATCGGATGCCGGCTGTGCCTGATCTGCCGGCTGAGCGGGGGCCTGAGCAACAGGCTGGCCCTCTGAATCCGGAGTGGCGAAACGGCTGCCCTGGACGCCTGTCTGCGTCTTGGGGGCATCATCGCCCGCACCGGAGGTACGGAAGTGGTTACCCACTGGTGCTCCTTATCGTCGTGCGTTTAAACTACATGAGCGCTTTGTATTTTAGCAGCATTAGCTTTGCTGCACATAAGAAGCATGGCGGGGTTTGGGTCTCACCGGCCGGGCGCAGGGTTACCTCCCAAATCGTCCTCGCGCATGGCCGGCATTTGTCCTGCTCCTGCGGAGCTGCGGACAAACGCCGGCCTGCGCTGCGGAAAGATTTGGGAGGTAACCCTGCGCCCGGCCTGCGGCTACTATGGGGCCGACGCACCAACTTGAGATGCTGCGCATACAAAGTTGGAAGGGTCTGAATTGCACTTTGTTGGGATGGGCCCGTTTCCCCATGGGAACTTTGCTTGGCAGGACTCTAATTTAAATTCAGCATAAACAGGGGCGCCCTCTTTGAGGACGCCCCTGTTCTGGCTTGTTTGCGGTTGTCGAAGCGATGCTTTGCCTCGTCTTGCCCTAGGCCAAGAACTCCTTGGTGGTCGCCACGATGTTGGCGGCGTCCAGGCCGTACTTGTGCAGGAGCTCGGCACCCGGGCCAGACTCGCCGAAGGTGTCGTTGACGCCGATCTTCTTGAGCGGCGTCGGGCACTGCTCGCACAGGACGTCGGCAACGGCGCTGCCCAGGCCACCGATCACGGAGTGCTCCTCGACGGTCACGACGTGGCCGGTCTTGGTGGCGCTCTTGACGATCAGATCGGCATCGATGGGCTTGATGGTGTGCATGTTGATGACCTCGGCGTCGATGCCCTCGGCAACGAGCTGCTCGGCGGCCTCGAGAGCCTCGCCGACCATCAGGCCGCAGGCGATGATGGTCACATCGGCGCCCTCGCGCATGACAATGCCCTTACCCAACTCGAACTTGTAGGTCTCGGGGTCGTTGATAACCGGCGAGGCCAAACGGGCGAAGCGCATGTACACCGGACCGTCGCACTCGTAGGCGGCGCGCGTCACGGCGCGGGCCTCCACGTCGTCGGCGGGAACAATTACGGTCATGCCGGGGATGACGCGCATGAGGGCGATATCCTCGCAGCACTGGTGCGTGGCGCCGTCCTCGCCCACCGAGATGCCGGCGTGCGTGGCACCGATCTTAACGTTGAGGTGCGGGTAGCCGATGGAGTTGCGGACCTGCTCAAAGGCGCGACCGGCAGCGAACATGGCAAAGGTACTCGCGAAGGCAACACGACCAGTGGTCGCGATACCGGCGGCGACGCCCATCAGGTTGCTCTCGGCGATACCCACGTCGAAGAAGCGGTCGGGGCAAGCGGCCTTAAACTTACCGGTCTGCGTGGCGGCGGCCAGGTCGGCGTCGAGGACCACAAAGTCATCGTGCTCGTTGGCGAGCTCGACGAGGGCCTCGCCGTAGCTTACACGCGTGGCGATTTTCTTGACGTCTGCCATCCTAGAGCTCCTCTCCGGCGGCCGTGAGCTCTGCCATGGCCTGCTCAAACTGTTCATCGTTGGGGGCCTTGCCGTGCCAACCAACCTGGTTCTCCATAAAGGACACGCCCTTGCCCTTTGTGGTCTCGGCGATAATGGCGGTCGGCTGCCCCTTGGTGGCGCGAGCCTCGGCAAAGGCGGCGCGGATCTGGTCGAAGTCGTTGCCGTCGGCGAGCTCAACCACGTGGAACTTGAACGCGCGGAACTTGTCGGCGAGCGGCATGGGGTCGTTGACCTCCTCGACGGGACCGTCAATCTGAAGGCCGTTGTGGTCGACGATCACGCAGAGGTTATCGAGATGCTGGTTGCCGGCAAACATGGCGGCCTCCCAGACCTGGCCCTCCTCGCTCTCGCCATCACCCAGCAGGGCGTACGTGCGATAAGTATCGCCCCAGTGCTTGGCGGCAACGGCCATGCCCACGGCGGCGGAAATGCCCTGGCCGAGCGAGCCGGTGGACATGTCGACGCCCGGGGTGTCGTTCATGTTGGGGTGACCCTGCAGGTGGCTGCCGATGTGGCGCAGCGTCTCAAGATCCTCCTTGGGGAAGAACCCGCGCTCGGCGAGCACGGCGTACAGGCCCGGAGCGCAATGGCCCTTGGAGAGCACAAAACGGTCGCGATCGGCCTTGCGGGGATCGGACGGGTCGACGTTCATTTCCTCAAAGTACAGATAGGTCATGATGTCGGCAGCACCGAGCGAACCGCCCGGATGGCCGGACTTGGCAGCGTGCACGCCGGTGACGATGCCCTTCCTTACCTCGTTGGCAACCTTTTTGAGCTCTTCGTCGCTCATTGTGCCTTCCTTTCATCCTCTTTAGACAAGATGCGCACGGCACCGAAGGTAATCCCAACACAGCCGCAATGCACGTACGTCATTCATTATGCTGGAAACTGATGGCTTTACCAGAGTTTTTATCATTATTTGAACAATTTAGCAGGCAGAACCGCTGATGAAACGGTTTATCAATGTGAACGTCTTTTGGATGGAACGCGGTCGCCCCTACGCGCTAATGTCCTTGAATCCCTCGCCGAAGGCTTCCGTAACGTCAGCGACCGTCACAATGGCGTGAGGATCGCGCTCGCGCACGATCGTCTTAAGGGTATTGAGCTCTCGACGGCTCACGATGACCATGATCACCGGCTTCTCGGCACCCGAATACATGCCAGTCGCCTTAAACTTGGTACAACCACGACCCAGGCCATACATAATATCGGCAGCGATATCAGGGAACTTGTCCGAGATGATGAGTACCATACGACGCTTGTTGCCGCCATCGACCACGGCATCGATCACGTAGCCGCTAATGACCATCGAAAGGCCTGCATATAGTGCATTTTCGATTGAAAAGACCGGAGCCGACAGCGCACATACGGCAACATCGATCGCCATGACGGTCGAGCCCACGGGCAGCGAGGTATTACGCGAGATGATTTGGCCAATCGTGTCCGAGCCGCCGGTGTTGGCGCCGGCGCGCAGCACCATGCCATAACCGATGCCCGTGATGATGCCGCCCCACATAGCGGGCAGCATCAGATCGGCATGTGCCAGCGGCGCCACAAACGGAGCGAACAGGTCGGTGAAAAAGCCCAGCAGCACAAAGCCTGTCGCCGTCTGCACCACGTAGAACATGCCGCCCTCGCGCATAACGACCAGCAGCAGCAAGGCGTTCATCACGATCGTCTGAATACCAACGGGAAGCGATAGACCGCGCGATGCGCCGACCGCCTGGATAATGGTGGCAAGGCCCGTAACGCCACCGGCAGCAAGGCCGTTAGGAATCAAAAACAGGTCGGTCGCAATAGCGGCCAGAGCGCACCCCAACATAATCTGGGGCAGGTCGTGAAAGAAGTTCATCGAAAGAATGCGCTTAATGTCCAGACGATATGCCATGCTGCCTCCCTCAAAAAAGCGCACCCCATCGGATGCGCTTTGAACTTCTTCTTGTATTCGATTCTACCGATTCGCCGGACAAAAACCACCCCTGCGCAGGGTTTATTCCGAATACAAACCCGTCCAACCGTTGGGCTTAGCATCGGCTTGAAGCCGCCCGATGTTTTAGATCTCCGAGCCTTCTACATCGGCGTTGCCGGTAGTCCAACGGTGATAGCCAATCACAAACGGATCCAAATCGCCATCGTCAAGAACGGCCTCGACGTTGCTGGTCTCCACACCCGAGCGCAGGTCCTTGGCCATCTGATACGGGTAGAGCACGTAGCTGCGAATCTGGTTACCAAAACCGATCGTGGTCTTGGGTCCACGAATCTCGTCGAGCGCCTCGGCGCGTTTCTCGAGCTCGATCTCGTACAGACGGGCCTTGAGAATCTGCATGCACGCGGCCTTGTTTTGAATCTGGCTGCGCTCGTTTTGGCAAGTGACAACGATGCCGCTGGGAAAATGCGTCACGCGTACGGCGGAGTCGGTGGTGTTGACGCCCTGTCCGCCCGGGCCGCTTGCGTGATACACGTCCACGCGGATATCGTCGGGACTGATCTCGATGTCGATATCGTCAGGCAGCACGGGGATGACCTCGACGCCGGCAAACGTAGTCTGGCGGCGCTTCTTGTCGTCGGTGGGGCTAATGCGCACCAGACGGTGGACGCCGGCCTCGGCGCGCAGCATGCCAAACGCATCCTTGCCCTCGACGGTAAAGGTCGCACGGTCGATGCCGATGACCTCGGCCGCGGGGCAGTCGTTAATGGTGACCTTCCAGCCGCGACGCTGGCAGTACTTCATGTACATCTTAAAGAGCATGAAGGTCCAGTCCTGCGCCTCTAGGCCACCCTGTCCGGGCTTGATGGTCACAATCGCGTCGCCGTGATCGAACTCACCGGTAAACCAGCTCGAAAGCTCGAGCTCGTCGATAGCGCGGGCCAGGCGTTCTGCCGTAGCGGCAGCCTCCTCGCGCAATGCGGCGGCATCGGGGTCGTCGCCCATCTCCTCGGCAAGCTCCAGCGCCGCGCGGGCGTCAGATAGCTCGCCGCGCGCGGTATCCACGGCGGCAATATCCTCCTTGGCGCGTGCAATCTCCTCCATCGTGGCGCGAGCGGCATCGGCGTCGTCCCAAAAGCCGGGGGCCACGCTTTTGGCCTCGAGCTCGGTCACGCGCGTGCGCTTCTCGTCCAAATGAAGATACGACTCGACCTCGCCGAGCCGGTCCGCAAACGCGTCCAGCTCGACGGGCGTTATCTCTAAAGCCTCGGCCATTAACGATTCCTGCCGTGGCAGTACTTGAACTTCTTGCCGCTGCCGCAGGGGCAAAGGTCGTTGCGGCCCACGTTGACGTACGGGTCGTCGCTCTCGTCCTTACGGTAGGTGGTCACCTTGCCGCCGTTGTTGACGGCAGCCGGGCCGCCCTGGACAGCCGTACGAGCCTGAACCTGTGCCTGCTTACGCAGCACCGAGTTGCCGTTGTCGCCATCGACATCGGCGGGGCCGGAGAAGCGCGCGCCCTCGAGCGCAGGGTCTTCCTTGTGCTCCACGGCCTGCGGGGCAGCCTTGATCTCGATGCGCAGAACGGTGCGCAGATAGTCCTCGTACATGGTGTCGACGAGCATCTGGAAGGCACCATAAGCCTCGGTCTTGTACTCGACCAGCGGGTCGCGCTGACCAAAGCCGCGCAGTCCGATACCAGTCTTGAGGTAGTCCATCTCCTGCAGGTAGTTCATCCAGCGGGTGTCGATGACGCGCAGCATGACCTGGGTGTTGAGCTCGCGCATGAGGTCCTCGCCCAAGCGCTCGGCCTTCATGTTGTAGCACTTCTCAACGTATGCCAGGACATCGGCGGCAAGGGCCTCGTAATCCTCGTCGGGGAACTTCGGCGTATCGATATGGCCGGTCAGCTCCACGACCCACTTGCGCAGGCCCTCAAGATCGCGCTCGCCATCGTGGCTGTCCTTGGTGCAGAACTCCTGCACGCAGCGGTACACGGTGTCGTGCATGACCTCGGTGATGTGGTCGGTCAGATCCTTGCCGTCCAGAATCTTGTTGCGCTCGGCGTAGATGACCTGGCGCTGCTTGTTCATGACGTCATCGTACTCGAGGACGCTCTTGCGCATGGAGAAGTTGATGCTCTCGACCTTGTGCTGGGCATTCTCGACGGCCTTGGAGATGATCTTGTGCTGGATGGGCATGTCGTCGCCCATGTCGGCCGTGACCATCATCTTGGAGACACGGTCCATCCTGTCGCCGCCGAACAGGCGCATGAGGTCGTCCTCGAGCGACAGGTAGAACTGGGTCTCGCCCGGGTCGCCCTGACGGCCGGAACGGCCGCGCAGCTGGTTGTCGATACGACGGGATTCATGGCGCTCGGTGCCGATAACGGTCAGGCCGCCGGCGGCAAGCACGCGCTCGCGCTCGGCCTTGCAGGTCTCCTTGGCCTCCGCGTTAAACTGCTCGAGCTGCTCGGGCGTCACGTCCTCCATGGTCAGGCCCTCGTACTCCAGGCGCTCGCGCACCAGCTCGTCGGGGTTGCCGCCCAGCAGGATGTCGGTGCCACGACCGGCCATGTTAGTAGCGATGGTCACGGCGCCGTAGCGTCCGGCCTGGGCCACGATATGGGCCTCGCGCTCGTGGTGCTTGGCGTTGAGGACCTCGTGCGCGATGCCGCGCTTGGTAAGGGCGGCCGACAGCTTCTCGGAGCTTTCGATGGAGACGGTGCCCACCAGGACCGGCTGGCCCTTGGCGTGACGGCGCTCGACGTCGTCGGCAACGGCGTTGTACTTGGCCTGGATGGTGCGGTACACCAGGTCCTCGTGGTCAACACGCTGCACGGGCTTGTTGGAGGGGATGACCTCGACGGGCAGCTTGTAAATCTCGCGGAACTCGGCGTCCTCGGTGAGTGCCGTACCGGTCATGCCGGAGAGCTTGTCATAGAGACGGAAGTAGTTCTGCAGGGTGATGGTGGCCAGCGTCTGGTTCTCCTCGCGCACGAGCACGCCTTCTTTGGCCTCGATGGCCTGGTGCAGACCCTCGGAGTAGCGGCGGCCTTCCATAATGCGGCCGGTGAACTCGTCGACGATCTTGACCTCGCCGTTGGTGACCACGTACTGCTTATCGCGGTGGAACATGTACTGGGCCTTCAGCGCCTGCTGCAGGTGGTTGACCAGCTGGCCCGAGAGGTCGGCATAGATGTCCTCGATGCCCAGGCGGTGCTCGATCTTCTTAAGACCGCGCTCGGTGGCGGCGATGGTGTGCTTGGCCTCGTCCATGACGAAGTCGCCCGTGGGCTCAACGTCCTCGGTGGCGGTGAGCATGTCGTGCGAGACGTCCTCGCCGCGCTCAAGGCCACGCACGGCACGCGCGAAGTCCTTGTAGGTGCTGGCGGACTTGGTGCCGGCACCCGAGATGATGAGCGGGGTACGCGCCTCGTCGATCAGGATGGAGTCGACCTCGTCGACGATGGCGTAATGGTGGCCGCGCTGCACGCGCTGCTCGGGGCGGGTGACCATGTTGTCGCGCAGGTAATCGAAACCGAACTCGGAGTTGGTGCCGTAGGTGACGTCGGCCTGGTAGGCCGGACGCTTAAGCTCGAGCGGCATGTTGTTCTGCAGCAGACCGACGGTCATGCCCAAGTACTTGTAGATGCGGCCCATCCACTCGGAGTCGCGCTTGGCCAGATAGTCGTTGACGGTGACGACGTGCACGCCCTTGCCGGCGATAGCGTTGAGGTAGCCGGCCAGCGTGGAGACGAGCGTCTTGCCCTCACCGGTCTTCATCTCGGCGATATGCCCCTCGTGCAGTGCCATGGCACCGATGAGCTGCACGTCAAAGTGACGCATACCCGTGATGCGCTTTGAAGCCTCACGCACGGTGGCAAAAGCCTCGGGAAGCATGTCGTCGAGCGACTCGCCGTTGGCGTAACGCTCGCGGAACTTATCGGTCTGGGCGCGGAGTTCCTCCTCGGTCATCTTCTCAAACTGGGGCTCAAGACCGTTGATCTGGTCAACGATCTTGTAGTAGCGCTTGAGGTCCTTATCGGATCCAAAGGACAGCAGCTTTGACATGAATCCCATGTGGTTTTCCTTTTTTGGCCATCGCCCACGCCATGCAGCCTTGAGCGAGTTAAACACAGATAATTGTACTTTAGCCAAACAGGGCGCGGCCTATACGGTCGACCTCGACCGCCACGTAATAACTACGACCAACCTGCCAAAAAGGGACAGGTTTATTTTGGCAGGTTTTATCTGGGCAAACGCCGCATCTCTACCATTTGGTGCAAACGAGCCTGTCCCCTTCGCACCAATTTGGTGCCATGGGGACAGGTCCGTTTGCACCAATAAAAGAAAAGGGCTGCGCACCCAAATGGATACGCAGCCCTTTAGCCATGAATGCGAGTGATTCCGCGGCGAGCTATTTACTCAGCAGCCTCGGTGGTCTCGGCCTCGGCAGCGGTCTCCTCGACGGGAGCCTCTGCGGGAGCCTCGGCGGCCTGCTTGGCAGCCTCCTCGGCAAACTTAGCAGCACGCTTAGCCTTCTCGGCAGCCTTAGCCTCAGCGGCGGCCTTGCGAGCGGCCTCGGCCTCAGCAGCCTTGGCGGCCTTGGCAGCCTTGGCCTCCTCAGCCTTCTTGAGCTGGGCGGCAGCGGCGCCACCGAACTTATCGGCGAAGCGCTGGACGCGTCCACCGGTGTCGACGAACTTCTGCTGGCCGGTGTAGAACGGGTGGCACTCGTTGCAAAGCTCGACCTTCATCTCGGACACGGTTGCGTGCGTCTTGAAGGTGTTGCCGCAGGAGCACGTCACCGTGCACTCGACATACTGGGGATGGATACCCTGCTTCATGGTAGGACTCCTTATTGGTCAGGCGCTGGTTACCGATCAGCGCATAAGGCGTCTTGGTTTCCGACCAAGACAACAAACTCGGCTATGGTACCACGGCGCCGCGCGTCCCACAAAAGGTTCACGGTCTTTTCGGCACAACACGAGCTGGACCTTAAATATCAACTTCATCCGAACACCCCCCCACATTCATCTCTCGTATGTATCGAGGTATTCCTGCTTGAGCGTCTGCGAGGACGACTTGATCTTTTCCACGAGCGTGCCGGCCTCGATGAAGTAGAACGAGTCGGTGAGGTCTGCCAGGTCGTCGAGCAGATGGCTTGAAATGAGCACGCTTCGCCCCCGCGCCACCTCGCTGCGCATCGCGTCGCAGGAGGTTTTCCGCTTTCCCGGATCGAGGCCGTTCAGCGGTTCATCGAGGATGAGGTACGGGCAATCGGTCGATATCGCCATGGCAAGCTTTACCTGCTGCTTCATTCCTGTCGAGAGTTTACGGGTCGGCTTGTCGAGATATGGGGAGATTCCGAGGGAGCTGCAGAGCGAGTCGATGTCGGCGGCCGATTTCCACGCCTCCCTAACGAAAGCAAGGTGCTCGATGGCCGATAGCGTGGGGTAGAGATCCGTGCCGCCCGAAGAGCTCAGGTAGACGAGTTCTGCAAATTCGGCTGATCGACGTTGGCTGATTCCGTCTGCCGCCAGGCTTCCCGAGCGGATGCGGGTGGGAAATTGGCCCGACAGCGCTTCTAGAAGGGTGGTTTTCCCCGAGCCGTTGGGAGCAACGAGGCCCGCCGCCGTTCCCGGGCTCAGGAAAAGCGACCCGATTGAAAGTATCGTCGTGCTTCCGTATCCCACGCTCGCGTCCAGAAGCTCGAGCCCATGGCGCTTTTTCGCGGGTCCAGGCTGTTTGGGGGAACGTGTCGCAACGGCGCCGACCGCAAAAAAGACCGCGACGTATGCCAGGGCCACGGCAAGCATCGATGCGCTGCCTGAACCGGAGCCAATGAATTCTGTCGGGAAGCATCCTACGTAACCCGTTGCCTCGATAGGCGAGAATACGGCCAGCGGCAGGAGATTGAGCGCGGCGCTATGCTCCAGCGCCGAATCGGACAGCAACGGGAATGCCGGGGCCGCGACAAGCAGCGCGGAGGTGAGGGGGCCCGCGAGGACGTGCCTCGTTGCGGTCGATAGGACGGCGGAGCAAACGGATATCAAGGTTCCGCCCGCAAGAAGCGCGATAAGCAGGGCCGTGAAGACGTTTCCCGCGGTCGTGGTGGTAAGCGCGCCGTCATGGAAGAAGGCGATCGGGTACCCAATTTGCCCGAAGCCGTTAAGGGCCAAGGCGTAAATGCCCCCGGGTGCGAGGCCGGCGAGGAGCATCGCGGTCCCCGCGGCGATTATCGAAAACACGATCTGGATAAGGCGCCGGAATTTGGGCACGGGCGCCTTCGCCGCCAGGGTCGCAGGCCTTGTGGCCCCGAGCAGGAGTATCGACGAGAGAAGGAAGGGGATGAAGGGAAGGAAAGACGGAACCATGGCAATGGCGTAAGGCAGGAAGGAAAGGAATGGCAGGTCGTTTGCGGAGGCCGGGATATCCGTGATGCCGGAGCTGCTCAGGGCACGGCAATATGCGAGCTCCGCGTCATTGGTCTCTCGGTCTCCCACGATGGACCCGGATTGGAAGCCTTCGTCCATGAGCGCGTAGTAGCTCTCGGCAGAATCGAGAAAGGCGGCGTCGGTTTGAGCGGCAAGGGCGGCGTTCGCGTATCTTGCAAGCTCCGCGTCAGCTTGCTGCTCTGGCGATAGGTCTGTGCCGCTGGCCTGGGGCGCGCGCGTATTGAATGCGTCGACAAAGCCCTGCATGCCCTGCTTCATAAAGAATGGCCCGTAGATGGGTGAATTGAACGCAATGGGGACGGAGAAGGCCGCGGCGAGAACGAGCGTACAAATCCATGCGGCCTTGTCTCTTAGGATCAGTTTGAGAAGAAGTCGACAGTACATTTAGAAGCACCTACATTCCTCAAAGCATCGTTAGATTAATGATGACAGACCGAATGAAGATACGTGCGACGGGGGCGAGGCGAATGGCTGAGCGGTATCGATATACGGGTTCAACGGTATCACATTGACCACATAGATTTTTAACTTGCATTTCTACCCGCCCTTTTCGTAGAGTCGCCGATACGTGCTTAGCGCACCCTCGGCGCGTCCGGCAGGCTTTGCGAAATGGGATCCAGGAGACTTCGGCGCAGCATCATCTTGCGGAATGCTTCTAATGAGCCTCCCATCCTTCAAAAACAGAATCTCATCGCACAGCCTATCGACCGAATCCAAGATGTGGGATGACATGATGATGCACGTACCAGAATCGGCCAGCTTCCTGAGAATCTCGGAATGCAAGTCCACCCTGCTGGGGTCGAGCGCGTTCATGGGCTCATCTAATAGAAGGTACCGCGCACCCGTCGCATACGCAATCGCCAGGGTAAGCTGCTGCTTCATGCCCTGGCTCAGAGTGCGGATCCTCATCTTCGCGAACTCGCCTATCTGCGTTTGTTCCACTATCTCTTCGATATCGCGAGCATGCGGCCACATATCGCAAACCATCTTGAGGTGATCTTCCGCACGCAATCCGGGATACAGCAGCGTCCCCTCACCAGGTGCATAGAAGATCATAGAACGGACCTCTCTCGCACCCGTACCCTGCACCTCATCCAGAACGATGCTCCCGTCCACGCGAGGACCCGGCAAACCTGCCATCGCACGCAGCAACGTCGTCTTTCCATGCCCGTTCGGAGCGACGAGACCGTAGACCGTACCCGGGGCAAACTCAGCGTCCACCGAATCTACGAGCACCTTCTTTCCATAAGAGATCGTCAGCGTTTGAAGGCCAATCATCGAGATCATCCCCTTTCGATCTTTGGAACACTCAGGCGCACCATCAACGGAGATACGGCGCCCAAAACCACCAGCAGAGCGCCCGATGCGCCGACGACCTCTCCAAAAGGCATCGCGTTCGTCCCTCGCCCAAGGAACCCAATCGTCCCCACCTGGGAAGCGGGATCAAACGAGGCGAATGGAGCCAGCAGCGCGACGCCCATGCCCGCGCTTTCAACATGAGCGCTCAACGAACCCAACACCAGGAGAACCGCGCAAACCACTCCGGTGACAACGGGGTTGCGGCTAATCGCTGCTGTCAACGCAGCGACGACGGAAATCACGCCGTATGCCATGACCAGCAACGGAATACTGCACAACACCGCCTCCCCCACCATGGACGTTGTCGAAGCTCCCGCCCGAATGAGAGCGACGGGATACTCCGAACCACCCGCACCGTTCTTAATCAAGGACACAACCGCAGCGGGAACCATCGACACCAAAAGCAGCGCCAAGCCAAGCAGGAGAGACAGCGCAACAGCCGTCAGAAAACGCACATGCGCTGTTGCGGGGACTTGGAAAACCAGAAGGGAACGGCACCGCAGGTGGGTGCACGCAAGCGATGTGACAACCACGGGCAACAGCCAAAACAAGGAAGGAAGCGCTGCCTGGAGATAGGAAAGGAGGATTAATGGGGGCATCTTCGTACTTAACTCGTAAACCTTGGGGTCCGGCAAGCTCGCGATCGACTCGAGCAGAAGGGCGCGCGCCTCCACACGAGAAGGAGTCTCCGGCTCGATTCCGATCGATTGCAGGAGGGTCGCATCTGCCGCGCCCAGCTCGCCTCGAGCGCGCTCGTACGTCGCAAGGCTTCGAAACCCCTCCGCAGGCGTGGGCGCGTACACGAAACCCGAAAGAGCATCTCGCATGCCTTCCAGGGCCGCTTTGCCCTCGACGTCCATATTCGCAGCGTCCTGCTCTAGATACCGATCTATTGAACGGAGCTCCCCATCCCTATACCGAACAGCGGAAACGTCACCAGCGTCAGGAAACACCTCGACCAGAGCCGGGGCCAGCATCGCCGTCGACATTGCAATCGCGCATACGGCGAGGGCAGGAGAATGCAGAAGCAGCTTCCCCATCGTTCTTACGTATGCAACGGCGGAGGCACAAGCGCTCGAACGGGCTGTCGTTCTCGATGCGGTGAAGGAACCTCTCTCAAGCCAAATCGGGGACATCGGGCGCGCGCAGCCGCTCTTTCCAGCAACGCAAAGCAGGCTAATTGCCAGCACCTCGATCCCGATTGCGCATACGAGGGTAATCGCGCCACGCTCGAAGCAAAGTCCAGGCAGATTCACTATCTGCGTTGTCGGGTACGGGCCATAGGCACCGACGGTCAACTCAGTGTTCGCATACGTAAGGGGATTCAACAGGGCGAACTCACGTAAAGCGATGGATCTTCCGTAATACCCGGGAACCATCGTCGCCCCCATCAGGGCACATACGAACACGATTCCAAGCGTAGGGTTATTGGCAATCTTCACGGCAAGGTGAACGACGAGCGAGATGAACGCCGCCACCAAGAATTGCAAGATGGCCGTCTGTGCGAACACCAGCCAAGCCGGTTTGATAACCGGAGTCGCATATTGAACGTAGCCTATCGGATAGAACGGCGAGCCCAGGCCATTCTTCACAAGTGCGGCGATTATCCCTGGAAGATTGACGGCGAAGACGGCAAGCATCGCAAAAACACTCGCCCATACGCTCGATGCAACAAGCCTGCCCAGCTCACCCATCGGTGCCTGGATGATGAGCTTTTCGCGTTTGTTAAGACGCGCGGCAAGGAACGAGACGGCAACGGCCGTTGCGGCCCATAGCAAGTACTCCTTCGATCCGTCATAAAAGGAGTACGCTCCATCCGACACCTGCAGAAACGGAAGCAGAGGAGAGAGCGGCGCCAAGACAAGACGCCCCGCGGCAAGAGGGTACAGAAGCGCGGGCATGCTTGATGAAGAGGTATAGACGCCCTCCTCCCCCGCATTCACAAGCGCATCCGCATAGGATGCTGACAATTCCTGCTCAACACGGGTTATTCCCGACTCGAGGTATTCAACCCGTCCGTCGATGTCAGCCGCGCTCCTGAAGACGGGCAGAGCACAAAGAACCATCAACGCAACAACGGCAATACAGAGCGACCTGGAGGAGAGGAGCGACCTAAAGATTGCCTTCGAGATCTTGAGCATATTCATCGCCAACCTTAACCCCATCCACCTGGAACAGCGGGGCTGAACAAAATGCTCGGCCCCGCCTCGCATCTAGTGATTGCAGCATGCTGTGATTACTTGCCGGCAAAGTCAATTTAACATAAACTGTTAAAAAATAACCTGAGTTTTTTAAATTCTTCGGAGGTTATTATGAGTTCCGACAATCGCACTCCCCGGCTTCATTCCTTCCGCATCGCATGTGCGATAGCCTCTGCGACCCTTTGCGCCACCGCCATCGCACAAGTGGCGTTCTCCTTAAAGCCAGCAATCGAAGTGCTCGACAACCCTGTAATTGCAGACTCCCCCGCGTATCCAGCCCTTGCGATCTCGACATTGGTCCCTGCCGTCATCGGTATCGCTACGACCATCCTCAGCGCCGTTCTCGTGTGGACGATCAAGAGCGGAGACCCCTTCAAGAAAGGGTCTGCGACATGCTTGAAGGTGCTCGGCATTCTCTTCGTTGTTCAAGCTGCCACCAGCCTCTACGCCGGCTCACTCAAAACCTCCGTTTCGATGTTTGGCGGCGAGGGGGCCGTCGGCGCCCAAGAGATCGCTTCATCATTCGATTGGACCTCTCTGGTTCTCGGCATCGTCCTGTTCATGCTTTCCCAGCTCTTCTTGTACGCCCGAGAGCTGTACCTCGACTCCGACGAGATTGCGTAAGGAAACGCCATGCCCGTAATTGTTCGCCTCGACAAGATCATGGCCGAGCGAAAGATTTCCTCGAACGAACTTGCCGAAAGGATTGGAACCACGCCCGTGAACCTGTCCCGTATTAAAAAAGGGCATATTCGCGGCATTCGCTTCAACACACTCGAGCAGCTATGCCTCGCCCTTCGTTGCCAACCCGGAGACCTTCTCGAAGTCATGAGCGAAGAGGATGCCCGAAAGGAGTTCGGACTCGATTGGTCCGCCGAGGATTAGAGGGCGGTCGTACTCGCCCTGCACACGGGGATGCGAATCGGCGAGGTCTGCGGCCTTCGGTGGTGCGATGTGGATTTCGAGACGGGCCTGATCTCGATCAGACACTCGGTGGCGTACGCGAAGGGAATGGGTTCGTTCATCAAGGACACCAAGACCCATGACGCCAGGGGTATCCCCATCGACCCGGTCGGCCTACTCCCCTTCCTGAAGGAGACCCACGAGATCGACTGCGGAAAGCTGCGCTTGCGCGGCCTTACCGGGGCGGTCGAGATCGGGGACTGCTACATCCTGTCGGAGCCGGGCGCGACCTTCGCGACGACAAGCTATATCCGCAGGGCGTTCAAGACGTTCTCGGAGACCAACGGCCTCATGGGCACCAACGACGAGCTGATCACGTTCCACGGCCTTCGCCACACGTTCGCAACGCAGTGGATCCGCCAAGGCGGCGATATCAAGGCGCTCCAATCGATCCTCGGCCACAAGGACGCCATGGCGACGCTCAACGTCTACGCCGACATCGAGCCCATCTCCAAAATCCATAACATGCTGCGCGCCACGCCGTGCCTTTGGCGCGGGCACCTCGGGCCGAGGGTCGATCCGGGTCCCATGTTCCAACAGAGGATCCAGGAGTCCATCGAGACGCTCCAGGCGTTCGGCTACGGCATCACCGAGCCGGACGACCGAAATATCGCCATACGCGACGTGAAGACGAACAGTTGGCTCTAGCTCACCGAGTACGCGGCAGTGCTGGGCCCATCCCAACTGAGGTCACGGTGGTCCGATAGGGGCGCCGCCCGCGGCATGCGCCGCGGAGCGGTATCCCCTACCGAAGGGCGGGGATGCCCTCCGCTTCCAGTTCGGAATCAGCCGTCGGAGGCGTTCGGCTGACTGCGGGAACGGCCTGTCCGCTCAATGTGTTCGGCTGAGATCGGAAATCAACCCAACACGAGCCGGACACGCGCCAGACGGCTCTTCCCCGTACGGCCTTCCCCCTTACGCTCATGTTGCAGGCATGTAACGCCGCAGCGAGCGCGCCTTTTTTGCGCCAGACAGGTACAATGATGAACACTGTACCGTAGCGGAGCGCCCCGCGCGCGCCGCAATCACGCGAAAGGGTTTCCCATGGCCGAGATCTCGTCCTCCCGTATCGTCATCACCGTCCTTGGCAAGAACCGCCCCGGCATCGTCGCCGGCGTCACCCGTGTTCTGGGCGAGGCCAACGTCGACATCCGCGACATTACGCAGTCCATTATCGAGGATATCTTCACCATGACCATGCTGGCCGACACCGCCGAGTCCAAGCTCGACTTCGCCGAGCTGCAGAAGGCGCTGGCCGAGGCCGGCGAGCTTTCGGGCGTCAATGTGTCCATCCAGCGCGAGGATGTCTTTAACTTTATGTACCGCCTGTAGCGAACAAGCCGCTCGGGGCAGCTTGACGTCATATCGTCCAAGCGCGCGGCCCCAAAGCGGACCGGAGAGGAGCGCGCATGGCCTACGACGCCAAGAAAATCTACTACCGCTTCGACGATCACCTGAGCCGCCTGGTTCTGGATTACGAGGCGAGCCGTCAGATTTCGCCCGAAAGCGAAAACCTCTACCACGGCCTGCCGACCGCCCCGTACGACGAGGGCCCGTTCGTAGAGCACAACGTCAAGCGCGGCCTGCGCAACGCCGACGGCTCGGGCGTGGTCGCGGGCCTTACCCGCATCTCGGACGTGCACGGCTACAACAAGGTCGACGGCAAAGTCGTGCCCGACCAGGGCAAGCTTACGCTGCGCGGCTACAGCATCGAGGACCTTGTCAACAACGCCCAGGCCGAGAATCGCTATGGCTACGAAGAGGTCGCCTACCTGCTCATCACGGGCTCGCTGCCCAATAAAGAGGAACTCGACGGTTTTTGCGGACGTCTGGGCGCTTTTAGGCACCTGAGCGACGAGTACGTCAAAGAGTTCCCCATGACCACGGTGTCGTCGAGCATCATGAATGTGCTTCAGCGCGCCGTGCTGCTGCTCTACGCCTTCGACGCCGAGCCCGACGCCATTACGCCCGAGCACGAAATCGACGTCGCCATCTCCATGCTCGCCCGTCTCCCCCGCATCGCCGCCTTCGCGCATATGGCCTCGGTCGCCAAGCGCCGCGGCTCCGAGGTCCATGTACCGCATCCCACACCCGGCCTCCCCACCGCCGAGACCATCCTGCAGGTGCTGCGCGGCGGCATGGCATTCACCCGCGACGAAGCCATGCTGCTCGACGTGATGCTCATGCTGCATGCCGAGCACGGCGGCGGCAACAACTCCACGTTTGCCTGCCGCGTGCTGTCCTCCTCGGCCACCGACCCGTATTCCGCCTACGCCGCGGCCATCGGCTCGCTCAAGGGTCCGCGCCACGGCGGCGCCAACGCCAAGGTCGTGTCCATGCACGAGGACATCCGCGCGCATGTCTCCAATTGGGAGGACGAGGACGAGGTCGCAGCCTACCTTGGCAAGATCCTCGACAAACAGGCCTTCGACGGCACGGGTCTCATCTACGGTATGGGCCACGCCGTCTACACACTGAGCGACCCGCGCGCCGAGGTGTGCCGCCGTTACGCGCGCACGCTTGCCGCCAAGAAGGACCTGGGCGATGAGTTCGCACTCATCGAGCGCATCGAGCGCCTGGCGCCGCAGGTGATGCGCGACCACGGCATGACCAAGCCCATCTGCGCCAACATCGACCTGTACACGGGCTTTATCTACAAGATGCTCGGCGTGCCCGAGACGCTCTTTACGCCGCTATTCGCCGTCGCCCGCATGGCCGGCTGGTCGGCGCACCGCATGGAAGAGCTCTTCTGCGCGCACCGCATCATCCGTCCCGCGTATCGCCCGGTTATCGAGCCGCTGGAGTATAAGCCGCTCGCCGACCGCTAGGACGCGGACCGTTATAGAACCCGAGCGTGGCCAGGGCATCACCGCCCTCGGCCACGCTTTTTATGCCAGTAGAAAGGGCTGCATCGAATGATTGTGTTTTCCGACATGGATGGAACGCTGTTGACGAGTGACAAGCAGATGAGCGACGCCACCTGGGCGATGCTCGACGAGCTCGCACGCCGCGGCATTGAGTTTGTACCCTGCACGGGGCGCCCGCTGTCGGGCATCTTTGAGCCCATCCTCGCCCATCCTGCCGTGCACTACGCGGTCTGCGCCAATGGTGCCAGCGTCTGGCAGCTCGACGAGGATGTGCCTACCGATGCCTCACGCGCCACGTGCATCTTGAGCCGACCGCTCGACCGCGCCATCGCCCACCGCGTCCATAGCATTGCCGCCGGCCATGACGTCACCTTCGATATCTTCGCGGACGGGCAGTGCTTCCTCCCCCGCTCGCTCTACACGCGCCTGGACGAATTCTGCGGCGGTGACCCCCACATCGCGGCTTCGCTCAAGCGCACACGGACACCGATCGACATGGATATCGACAGCAAGATCGACGAGGTCGAGACGCTCGAACGCATCGCCATGTACTGGCACGACCCGGCCGATCGCGACGCCATCGCCGCGGCGCTCGATACGCTCGGCGGGATCGAGGTCACACGTTCGTACGCCATGAATATCGAGGTTATGGGCGAGGGTGCCACCAAGGGAACGGCCCTCACGTGGCTATGCGAGCATCTAGGCGAGCCTCTCGCCGACGCCTGGGCCTTCGGCGACAACATCAACGACATCCCCATGCTGCAGGCAGCGGGCCACGGCATGGCCATGATCAACGCCGAGTCCGAGGACCGCGAGGCCGCCGACGCCATCACCGAGTTCGACAACGACCACGACGGCGTCGCCCGCACTATCATGGCCGCTCTCGCCTAGTCATTGGTAGTCATTGGGGACGTTCTTAAACGACTAGCCACTGGGGACGTTCTTAAACGACTAGTCACTGGGGACGTTCTTGAATGACTAGTCGTTAGGGACACTCTTCGCGAAAAGTTGCAAGGACTGTCCCCCGCTGCCGGCAGAACGGGAACGTCCCCAGCCGCCGGATTAGGCGAGGCCCTCTAGCACGCGGCGGAGCTCACGCTGAACGGCATGGTCGCGGTTGCAGCCTACGACGCGATCGGCAACCGCTTTGAGCGCGGGGCGCGCGTTTTCCATCGCACAGCCCGTGCCGACAAAGCGAATGATCTCGTAGTCGTTCATCGAGTCGCCAAACGCCATGATCTCGTCGCGTCCAATGCCGTAATGCTCCGCAAGCTGTGCGATGCCCGAGGCCTTCGACACGCCGGGCTGCATGGCATCAATCCACGCGTTCCCCGAAGGCGCAAAGGTAAAGAGCTGACCGAGTTCTCGCTGTAGCACGTACGCACTGTCCATAACGGCACAGTCATCGCAAAAGATACTCGCCTTGATGATATTTACGCTGGGATCGGGCAGTTCCCAAATGCGCTCGGCATTGGGAAGGTCCTTATCGACTTCGCGTACGAACTTGCACTCGTCATCGAGCAAGAAGGATTTGGTTCGGTCAAAGAGCGCAAGGTGCAGATTGGGAAACGTCCCGACGGCCTGGGCGAGCTTTCGAATCGCCAGGTGCGAATACACCTCACGGTCCACCATCTTGCCGTCGGCGTAGACCTGGGCACCGTTAGCTGCGACAAAGTCCATCTTGTCACGAACGGGCGCAAAGAACTCGCACAGGCGATCGTAGCGGCGGCCTGACGATGCGGCAAAATGCACGCCATGCTCGCGTAGCGCCAAAATCAGTTCGTAGGTCTCGGGAGGCACCTGGCCGTTTTCGTCAAGCAACGTGCCGTCCATATCGGATGCAATCAGTTTAAACATAGAAAAGCTCCCTTCGGGCTTGTTGGAATCGAACGCGTATCCGATTCCAACGTACCCAAAGGGAGCTCAAATAAGACTCCGCGGGCGTAAACGTTACAAGGACCTGGCAAATAGCTCACACATGCCAGAGGTCCTACGGTCGCGGCGTCAGGCAGCCCGCCAAAGAGTGTCGCAGGCGACTAGTCGTTTAAGAACGTCCCCGATGACTAGTCGGCGTAGGTAAAGGTGGTGACGTCGAACATGCCCTCGGGGCGGATGCGAAGCGTCGGGATGACCGGCAGGGGCAGGAAGATGATGCCCATGATGGGGTCGAGCGGCGGCTCGATGCCCATGGCGCGTGCCTTGACCATAAAGTCGTCGTGCTGTGCTGCCACGTCCTCGGCCGTGCCATCGCTCATGAGGCCGCCAAGCGCCAGCGGAATGCGCGCCACGACCTCGCCGTTGCGCACCAGCACGTGGCCGCCCTGGCCCACAGCTTCGACGGCAGCCATCATATCGGCGGCGTTGTCGCCCACCACGCACACGTTGTGCGAGTCATGGCCGATCGTGGAGGCAATGGCACCACCGGTGATGGTGAAACCGCGCACCCAGCCGCGACCGATATGTTTGCCGACCAAGCCCAGACCAGCGGGGCCGTCGCCATCGACACCCTCGGCCTGCAACGACACGCCACGGCCATGGCGCTCAATCAGCATAATGCGGCGCAGGCCCTCGGCGCTCTCGGGACGAGCCATGCCCGTGATGGCCTTGCCCGGCACCACGTCGATCACGGCCTCGCCCGGCTTAAAGGCATAGTCGAACACGTCGAGCGATAGCTTCGGCAGCTTAACGGAAGCACGCAGCTCATCGGCAAGGGCCGCAACCTCGGCCATCTCGGGTGCGATCTCGCCCACAAAGGTGCCATCCTGCGCCACCAGAGCACCGGCGGCATATACGCGATGCGGAGCCGTGGCAAACGTCAGGTCGTTGAGTACCAGCAGGTCGGCACGCTTGCCCGGGGCGATCGCACCGCGAAGCTCGTGCGGGTCGCGACAACCGTGGTCCAGGCCAAATGCCTCGGCCGTGGAAAGGGATGCCATAGAGATGGCGACCACCGGGTCGATGCCGGCCTCGATAGCTACGCGACAGGCGTTGTCGATCATGCCGGTCGAAAGCGCATCGGAGGGAGCGCGGTCGTCGGTCGCAAAGCAACAGCGGCGGGCGCGAGCGGGGTTTTCTAGCAGCATCGGAGACAGGTTGGCCAGGTCGTGGCTGCACGTGCCCTCGCGCAGCATCACGTACATGCCACGAGATAGCTTGTCGAGCGCCTCCTCGGGAATCGTCGACTCGTGGTCGGCGATAATGCCCGCTGCGGCATAGGCGTTGAGATCCTTGCCGGCAACAAGCGGCGCATGGCCGTCGACCTGCTTGGACGGCGTCTGGTTGGCAGCGTCAATGCGAGCACACGTCTCGGGATCGGCCATAAAGACGCCCGGCAGGTTCATCATCTCGCCCAGACCAAAGACATCGCCCGGATGCTCGGCAAAAAACGCCTGCATATCGGCGGCGGTAATGACGGCGCCCGCTTGCTCATCGGGCAGCGCGGGCACGCACGAGGGCATCATGTACTTGATGGAAATAGGCGCGCGACGGCCGTCCTCGATCATAAAGCGCAGGCCGTCCAGGCCGGAAACGTTGGCAATCTCGTGGCTGTCGGCAATGGCAGTAGTGGTACCGCGCGTTGCCGCCATGCGCGCATACTCGGCAGGGCGGATGTTCGAAGACTCGATATGCAAGTGTCCGTCAATAAAACCGGGGGCAAGATAGCGGCCCTGGCAATCGATGACCTCGGTAGCCTCATACGTACCGGCGGCATCGTCGCGACCATCGTAGAGCACACCGACGATCACGCCATCCTTGACGGCAACGCTACCGGGCGCCACGCGCTGGCCGTACACATCGACGATCTGCGCGTTGGCAAACAGCGTGTCGACGGGAACGCGCCCCTCGGCGGCCTCGATCACAGACCTCATGACCTCAACGGACATACATACTCCTTTAACCGTAGAAAAAAGCTGCGGAGCGGAAAGGCCTTCACCGCAGCAAACCAATAGCCATTGTATGCCCAAAAGGAGGCCGCCGATAACACCCCTTCCGCTTAACGGCACCGCCAAATGATCCCTTGGGGACGAAGGAAAAAAGTTGCGGTGGAATAGTTCCTACCTGGGCGCCCGTAAGGCATTTTTAGGAACTATTTCACCGCAACTCAAAAGGCCGCAGTCGGGAGTTCCGGCTGCGGCCCTATTGCACATGTTAGGTTGACCTACTTGCTAGATTAGCTTAAAGCCTTTGCGCTTGCCTACGGAGAGGGTGTCGCCCAGCTTGAGGGCGCTCGGGTCGATGTTGTAGCTCTTGGGAGCCACCGCCTCGCCATTGATCTTGACGCCGCCGCCGTCAATGTCGCGACGGGCCTGGCCGGCGCTCGCCGAAAGGCCCAGGTCCTTAAGCAGGCCCGCGAGGTAGATCTGGCCCTCGTCGTTGACGGTCAGCTCGACATGCTTCTCGGGGAAGTCGGCAAGCTGGCCCTCCTTGAACACGCGGTCGAACTCGGCCTGAGCCTCATCGCCGGCACCGGCGCCGTGGTAGGTGTCGCACAGGTCGCGGCCCAGCGCGCGCTTGAGCTCATAGGGGTCGGCGGAACCGTCGGCCAGGGCAGCGTCGATCTTGTCGACCTCGGCCGGGGTGAACGAGCTGGCCAGACGATAGTACTTGCCGATCATCTCGTCGGGGATGGACATGGTCTTGCCGAACATATCCTCAGGCGCATCGGTCAGGCCGATATAGTTGCCGTAGGACTTGGACATCTTGCGCACGCCATCGGTGCCCTCGAGCAGCGGCATGGTAAGCGCGATCTGCGGCTCCATGCCCATCTTCTCCATGAGCTCGCGACCAGCGAGCAGGTTGAAGAGCTGGTCGGTGCCGCCCATCTCCACGTCGGCCTTGATCTGAACGGAGTCGAAGGCCTGCATCACGGGGTACAGGAACTCGTGCAGGGCGATCGGCGTCTGGGACTGGTAGCGCTTGGTAAAGTCATCGCGCTCGAGGATGCGGGCGACGGTGAACTTGGAGCACACCTGCAGCAGGCCGGCCAGATCCATCGACAGGATCCAGTCGCCGTTATGCACGATGGTGGTCTTCTCGGGATCCAGGATCTTCATGGCCTGGCCCACGTAGGTCTCGGCGTTGGCCTCGATCTGCTCCTGCGAAAGCTGCGGACGGGTGGAGTTCTTGCCCGAAGGATCGCCGATCAGTGCGGTGCCGTTACCGATGATGAGGGTGACGTTGTGGCCCAGGTCCTGGAACTGACGCATCTTGCGCAGGGGCACGGCATGGCCCAGGTGCAGGTCGGGGCTGGTGGGATCGACGCCGAGCTTGATGTTGAGGGGCTCGCCCTTCTCAAGCTTCTTGCGAAGGTCGGCCTCGGGGACGATCTGCGCTGCGCCCGAGGTGATGATACGCATTTGCTCGTCGACAGACAGCATTGGGTATCCTCCTTTTGCTATAGCACCCTCACCGGATACGGCGGTGCTCGAAGTTCATAAACTCACTAATAATAACCAAAACGGCGCGGCCGAACACCTACGACAGGAAAATCCTCGTCCTGCCGCACGCGTCGACAACGACCGGCAAACGCGTGCCGTCACGTTCGACCAAAAAGCGTGCCTGCTGACGGCGCGAGCAGTCACGGCAACGGACCTGCCCCGTCGCATCCGTGGCGCAGGTGCCCTCGGCAGTCAGTAAACAGTGCTCGCACACCATGAGCTCGGGACGGTCGGCGTCGACAGGTCCCAAGACACCGGGGCAAGCGGCAAGCTCGGCAACATGCTCCGCGTCGTCGGCGACAAGCTCGGCAGGCAAATACACACGGCCCGCGCCGAGCCCGCGTAGCCAGGCAAGCGTAACCCGGTTCGCGCAAAACACCGGTGCCGCAACGTCAAACGCCATGCCCAGCTCACGCGCCATCGCCACCTGTCCCAGATTACGGCAGACGACGCGCCCGGCACGCCGCATAAGCGAGCGGGTACGCGAGGTATCGGCTGCGCGACAGACCTCGTCGAGCACCACGGTCGCATCGGACAGATCGCGCTCGCCACACGGGTCGGCATCCATCAGCTGCCAGGCAAAGACCATGCGAGTGGAAGCCCCCTTTTCCGTCGGCTCCGCCAACGCCGCCTCGGGCACGTCGCCAACGGTCACGGCGCCCTCAAAGGGCAGTATCTCAACGGCTCGCGCAATGGGTACGACCGCGTCCGCCTCGACCCGCACGTGCTCAAGCGCCGTCGCCGTCTGCTCCAACACGCCGGCGCTGCGAATCAGGTACACCTCGCATCCCGCATCCACCTTGCGCTTGCAGTGCACGACAACACGCTCCCCCGCCGCTGCATCCACCGGGCAGGGCACCTGGGGCCAGCGCTTGGGCACATCGGGGCGTGCATCGGCACCCGGATAGAACCGGATCTCGAGCGTGTCGCCCGCGGCCACGGCGGCATCGAGCTCGACGGTCACCTCTTCGTGACCCACCGTCACCAAGTGGCCCACGCGCACGCCCTGGTTAATCGCACGCTCAAAGCTCATGAGCTCAGCACCCGATCGCCCCCGCAGATACGCATCGGTAAACCCGCGGTTGAACGACCTGCCCAGCTCGCGCTCGAGCGCCGACACGGCAGCGGCATCCCACGCGCCATCGCGCAGCATATCGAGTGCACGACGCCACACCCGCACCACGTTGAACACGTAGTCGGGGTTTTTCATGCGACCCTCGATCTTGAGCGACGCCACCCCGGCGGCAACGAGCTCGGGCAGATGCTCGATACCCAAGTAATCGTGCGGGCACAGCAGACGATCGCCCTCCACGGAAATGACGCTCTCCCCCGCCTCGTCCACCAGGTCGTACGCCAAGCGACACGGCTGCGTACAGTCGCCGCGCATCGCCGATCGTCCACGCCGCAGGGCCGAAAACTCGCAGGCGCCCGAATATCCAATGCAAATCGCGCCGTGGCAGAACACCTCGATAGGCACGCCGGTAGCACACAGGGCGGCAATCTCGTCGACCGCCAGCTCGCGGGCGGTCGTCACGCGCTCGACCCCGAGCTCGTCGGCGGCCAGGCGCACGGCGCCTTCGCT
>CABMOY010000008.1 GCA_902388345.1 uncultured Collinsella sp. | reverse complement strand
CCTCGCGCGCTGCGCTGGCAAACGCTCACGCGTTTACTCAGCTCCGCGCCCCGACGGGTTCGAACCCGTGGCGCGGCAACAAAAAAGCGGCCGGCGTCCGCCAGTCGCTTTTCTATTCTATGGTGGGCCGTCAGGGGTTCGAACCCTGGACCTTGGGATTAAAAGCGAAACCCCGTTTGCTTTAGCTCTTGAGCAGTGATACCGTACACCCACTCTGACCTGCGGTTTCGTTCGACTAGACGGACTGCGCGGCCTGAGCGGGTTTATTCAACACGGGTACTCCGCGCGGTACGCAGCGGGTACACACCGCGATTGTGGGGTATCGATGAAGTCTAAGCGCTACTACACATCGTCCTGCCTGCTGCCATATCGCAACGGTGGCTGGCGCGGACGCCTGAAGTTTAAGAAGCAGGACGGGACGTACGGGCAGGTCAGCAAGGTCATGGCCACCAAATCGAAACGTGCGGCTCAAGCCGAGCTAAGAGAGTGGCGCGAGGAGATGGAAGACCTTGCACAGAAGAAGCTCAAACTCGGCAGCATGGCACATAAGACAGTAAAAGACCTGCTAGACGGCTATATCGACATGCTCAGTGCATCCGGCTCGATTGAGTCCTCGACCGTCTACGACTACCGCGGTGCCGCGCGACTTGTTGAGCGCAGAATCGGCGGCATCGAATTCGACTCGTTAGACGTAACCGCAGCTCAGAACTGGATTAACTGGGCCGTTGAGGAGGGCTACAAGCCATCCACCATCCGCAAAAGCGTGACGCTACTCAAGGCCGCATACCGCGATGCCGTTGGCAGGCTCCGCGTGATCGACTACTCCCCCGTGGACTGCGTGCGCGTGCCTAAAGCCCGCCACCGTGAGCCTAACGCGCTGGACGAGCGCGAGCGAGGACGGCTGCTCACGTTCCTCTCCATCGCGCGAGACTGCCCCGAGAACGTCGGCATCTACCTCGCCCTACTTACGGGCATGCGGCGCGGCGAGCTTCTTGCGCTACGGTGGCGTAACGTTGACTTCGACCAGAAGATGCTGCGCGTCAAGGCATCTATCGGCTTTGGGGAAAACGGACATTACGAGAAAGAACCCAAGAACGGTGGCAGTCGCAGAAGCATCCCCATGCCGGATGAAGTCGCGGGGATCCTTACACGCCGCTTGACCGCAGCACGCGCCGAGTGCTTTAAGGCAGGCGTCCCATTCGAGCGATCGATGTTCGTCTTGGGCGGTCCTGACGGCGAGTTCATGGCCCCCGAGCGCCTGTCGCGGCACTGGGCCGTCACGGTTCGGCAGTTAGGGCTGGTGGGCTCAGAGGGCGAGCCGCCCAAGTTCCACGACCTGCGCCACACATTCGCCACCGCAGCGATCCTCGCGGGAACGGACATCAAGTCCGTATCCTCGCTCCTGGGCCACGCCAACGCCGCGATGACGCTGAATATCTACACGGGCGTGAATGCCCAGGCGAAGCGCACGGCAATGGATGCTGTGGCGGCAACGATGACGGCAGCACCGCCCGTGGCTGAAATACTGGAACTGCGGGCAGCTGGGGAATAGGGCTGCACGGGGCCCAGATGCCGATTTTTGGCTCGCAATAACAAGGGCCGTCCATCGGTTCCAGACGTTCGATTCTAGAGCCGTAAATCGGCTCTGATTTGAACAAAAGACCAGCTAGACGCTGTTTTCTTTTAAGACTATTCGGACTATCGGGACAATGAAACGGAGGTGAACCATGCTCGAATTCAGGATAAGCGGCGAAACCGCTGAGGTCTGCTGCCTGGCAGACCAGATAGAGGGAGCCGGCTATGTCGTCAAACGCTCGAAGCTCTATCAAAACAGGGATGAGGAAAGTTGTCGGATCTATCTCGAGCTGGATGAGGTCAAGGTCATGGACTGGATGCTTGCCAACCTTGAAAAAGCATCCCTAGACGACCCCTCATAAGGCCCGCCTTTCGGCGAAGGCGAAAGGCGGGCCCGCGTACGGAAACCTACCGTTTAGAGCGGGACAGGCGAAATCGGGCGAAATGACCGTAAGGGTAGGTTTTTGAAATACGCAAGAGTCGTACGCTGCCGTACAAAACTGCGTTTTGCCCGTCCGCGTACACGCCGAAACCTACGGTTCGGCGCTTGTTAGGGCTCTGCCCTAAAACCCGGCGCCCCGCGGGGCGAAACCCACGTTCTTGAAACCGTGCCACAACAGATGCGGGAACCCTGCCGCCCAAAATGTCACCGCTTGTCACCTCGTGGCACCAAATCGGTCCGCACGATGCCAACAGCCGTCATAGCCTTGTTGTAGCGGTACAAGCCGCACAGTCTTTTGTAGCCCAAATGGGCCAGAAAGGAGCGAACATGCATAAATCTGAAGTAGCCATTTTGGAGCGATTTCGAGCAGGCGAATACGACACCCTTCCACTTCTCATTACGCCCACCACGGCTGAGGCCGCAATCGGCATCAGCTCAAAACACCTGCTCAGAATGGCTGATCGGGGTGAGATACGCGCTGTCCAAATCGGTCGTAGATGGAAACTCAATCGCGACGACTTGCTCGCGGTCTGCGGACTACGCGATAAGGGCGCGGCGTAATGGGGCGCTCAATCACTGAAGTCGAGGCCATCGAGGCAGCGTGGAATGTACAACTGCCAACACTGCGGCTGGACATGCCATTGTTGAGCAGCGACGAGTTCAAGCGTCTGCGCAACGAGCGTGGCGATAAGGCATACACCGACATGGGCATCTGGCTGCAACTCTGCTCCCTAGCTACGAGCTACAAGGGTCATGCCCTTCCGCTCGACTACGAACAGCTGGCTCAGTGGCTTTTCAATAACCGCGGAAAATCGACCATTGTCGCAGATCACGTGAACGCACTGCTTGCAGCTGGCTTCGCATTCACCGACACCGATGGATTGTTATGTATGCCGTCTGTCGAGGCCGAGTTTATTCGGTATGGGAAAATGATTGTGGGTGGCACCCGCGGAGGCCGTCCACGCAGAAAAAAGAAGCGGGGATGACGGCCTTGAGTGACGATCCGCCCAAAAAAGAAGCGCCGTCGGAATCGTTACTTCCGACGGCGCCAAACACCACGCAGGATGCAATTAGAATTGAAACCACTATATCACGCGAACGTTTCGCGCAGCTCAGCGGCGCGGAAGCGCCACAAATCTGCGCTGAAGCGAGCAAGGCCGAGCGTGAAGCCAAAAAGATCCTGCAGGAGGACAAAAGTAATCGTTGGCTGTACCTTGTCGCGCGGGGTAAGCTCGAGCTTGGGCTCATGCTCGAAATTTTGCGTTACGAACGCATCGGAACGCGCGGGGGATTCAAGATCTGTGGTCTAAAGAAGTCCAACCAGGGGTTGGCCACGTTCTTCGGCGTCGGAAGTGACAGTATGTCACGCACAAAGACCACATTGCTTCGGCGCGGCCTAATCGACACCGTCGACGGTGTCCTACAGCTACGATACTCCGCGCTCCTCAAAGATGCCAAGGACAAAGGCTGGAGCGGTTAAGTTAAATGCCGCAGCAATTAGAGGGTTCTGCCCAATCCGGACGGAACCCTCTTTCCTAAACAGGCAAGGCGATTACAAGACAGAAAGCTCACGCCAGCATGACGAGATACGGCAAGAGGTCGCGAGCGATTTGCAGGCAGGCACCGAGCAGTAGGAATAGCCCGACTCCCCTATAAAGACATGTCCTCTTCCCGAAGTGATCTGGTCGTATTATCAGGAGCAGGGCGAAGCTGAATCGACCGAAGAGCGAAATGGCGTGGAGCAAATTCACACCTGGTTCCATGAAGCCAGTCCATCTATCCGCTTCGGACTTATTTCGTGGCACCGCAGCCGGAGCACCGGTAGCCGATGAGTACCTGTTTGGTCCCGGTCTGCACCTGGCGTGTCCCCTGATGGGTCACGGCCTCATGGTGGATGGTTTTGTAATCATCTACTACAGAATAAGAACAACCGGTATCAAACTGATAGTTCATTGCTTCCATGCTGTCATAGCAAATGTGGCCGTCTGAGAACAGGAAATGGCTGCCGCTACGAACCTGCTCGTCCCATGCCTCCTGGTCGACAATGGTGTAATACTCGGTGGTATAGACAGGTTCGGAGCGGTACTGCGCCTGCCATGTATGCTCATGGGACGGCTTCGAGGTGGAGCCCGAGGACGGCTTGGAGTCCGACTTGGACGCCGTAGAGCCCGATCCCGTCGACGGCTTCACGGCGTCAGCCTTCTTTTCCTCGGCCTTCGCGGCGCTGTCGGCGGCGGCGTCTTTCTTCTCCTCGACCTTCTCCTTGTCGGCGGCGGGGGCCTTCGACGCGTTGTCCGTGACCTTGTTCACCACGTCCTTGCCGGCATCCCCCGTGAGCGTGCCGTCGCCCTTTGAGACGGCCTCGTTCACCTTGTCGAGGACCTTGTCGATGTCGTCCTGGGTGACGTCCCCGGCGGGCTTGGTCTCGCCGGTGAACTCGGTGGAGCCGGAGCCCTTCTGGTCGCCCGAGACGGCCTGCTCGCCGCCGCCTGCGGGGGTGGTGATGGAGCCGTCGGGGTTGATGATGGGGATCGCGGTGATCTCCCAGGTGCCCTCGGTGAGGCGCACGCTGTCCTTGCCCTCGATGGCGTCGGAGGCAGATGTGGCATGGTAGAACTCGCTGCCCTTGTCGTCGCCGTCGGTGCAGACGTAGCGGGTGATGAGGGGCGAGGACTCGGCCGTTACGCCCTCGGCCTCGATCTTGACGGCCCAGTCAACCGTCGACTCGGCCTTATCCGAGACCTGCTTCTTGTTGGCACCAGTGCCGGCCTCGACCTTGGAGGACTCGGGTGTGGGTGTGAAGGCGCCGGTCGCCCATGCGCCGCCGAGCCCCAGCCCCGCGACGACGAGCGCGACCGCGGCACCGATGGCGACCTTCCGCTTCAAAGGCATTGTGCCGTCTCCGCTTCCATCGGGTACGAGGTCGAGTTCCTGGTCCAGCTCGTCCTGGGGTTTGTTGTCGTTCTCATCCATGATGTTGCCTTTCTCTAATCCCCTCTTTAGATATTAGCCCCTCGTAGCGACATTTTTTCGCGCCCGATATGTTGCACGCACTCGCCCAACGCGATCGCATTAACAACGTTGACAGCATCGGCGCGACGGTTTTTCAACGTATAAAAGGCAGGGTTAGTAAATGACATCATGTCAATTTCTAACACTAGAAAGGATTGACTTCATGTCAATAAAAAATGACTTCAGGTCAATTTCGGTTGACTTCATGTCAATTTAAACCCACCCTCAAAAGGGGGCATTTAATTTTGGATATCCGCAGGTAGACAAGTTGTGAAATTGACTTCATGTCAATTTCCCTTTTATATAAATAATAAGTTAAAGAAATAGGTGTGGGCCATCGAAGCGTCAAAAAGCCCGCCCCCACCACAGCACCATTCAGTTGCTCCTTCAATCCATGCCAAAAGGCTCGCGTTCAACTCCCTTTCGACAGCCTGGGGCTACCCAAGGAGCCCCTACGGCTATCGAAAGCGCGCAGAACGCTCGCATCCACTCGGACCGTCCTCGGCCCCCACGGACGGATGGACGGACGCATCGGCAACGATCTATCCGTCCGACCATCCGGACGTAACGCCCTCTACGGACAGGCCAGAATTATGGAATCCACGTGATTTGAGGGGTACCGTTTTGGGTACTCGCGGGGTACACAAAGAAAAAGGTCAGAGACAACACCGTCTCTGACCTGCGTAAACTATGGTGGGCCGTCAGGGGTTCGAACCCTGGACCTTGGGATTAAAAGTCCCCTGCTCTGCCAGCTGAGCTAACGGCCCGCGGGTGGCATTGTACCACGGTCTGGGACTATTCCCAACTCCATTGGCCGTTCTGGAAAATCACAACTTCACGTCCATCGGGCGTAATGCCCGTAATATCGATGTCGTCCGTGCCGATCATAAAATCGACGTGCGTGCTCGAGACGTTAACGCCATGCTCCAGGAGCTCCTCCTTGGACATGTCGTACCCACCCTCGATGCATTCGGGGAAACCGACGCCCAGCGCAAGGTGGCAGCTAGCGTTCTCGTCATAGAGCGTGTCGTAGAACAGAACGCCACTTTCGCGGATCGGCGTGTTCTTGGAGATAAGCGCGACCTCACCCAGATGAGCGGCACCATCGTCGGTGTCAATAATGCTCGCAAGCGTCGCCTTGCCCACGCGGGCATCGTAGTCCACTACGCGGCCGGCCTCGAACTTAATCCAAAAATCGTCGACCTTGTTACCGTGGTGAATGAGCGGCATGGCCGAGTACACGATACCGTCGGCGCGCATACGATCAGGCGAGGTGAAGACTTCCTCGGTGGGAATGTTGGGGAAGAAGGGGTGCCCATCGGGCGTCTTGCCCTTGCCGCCGGCCCACTCGTGACCCTTCGTCATGCCAATCGTCAGATCGGTTCCATTTGCCGCGGCGTAATGCAGGCGGTCAAAACGATTGTCGTTCAGAAAACGCAGGTTCTTTTCGAATGCGGCGTCATGGAGTTCCCAGTCGCTCTCTGGGTCCTGGCCATCGGCGCGCGCGGTGTGCAGAATCGCATTCCACAGCTTATAGATTGCAACCTCATCGGCGTCTCCCGGGAACACCTCGTGCGCCCAAGCCACGACCGGAGCGCCGGCGATGCACCACGGATTGATGTTGTAATCCAGTCCACGGCGGAAAACTTTGCATTGCGTATTCCTCGCCTTGGATGCCGCGACCGGCTTGGCTGGATCGATGCCCTTGAGGGCCGCAGGATCCGCCCCCTCGATAAAGACAAAGCAGGCACCATCCTGGGCCAGGGAATCCAGCTGCATGCGCTTCCACTCGGGTGTCTGCTCAAAATAGCTTTTCTCGACATGCTCGTACGTGAGCCTCGTCACGGCATCATCGGCCCAAATGACCGTCACGTGGCCAGCGCCGGCGGCATAAGCCTCCGCGACCACCACGCGGGCAAAGGATGCGCACTCGACCGGAGACTGAACGACAACCTCCTGGCCGGGCTTGACGTTTACGCCCTTGCGGACAACCAAGCGCGCATAGTTTTTAATCTTGGGCTCCAGGGCCTTCATGCCCTCCAGAGCCTCTTCGACCGTCAGGGCAGCTCGAATCATGTGCCACTCCATCTATCTATAGAACAGTAAAAAGGCGCGCCGCAAAAACGACGCGCCTTATATCTTAGCGATAAGTGTGAATGCGAACGCTACTTCTTCTTGGAGTCCTTTTTGTCCTCCTCGGCAGCTGCGCGCTCGATAAGAGCGTTGAGCTTGTTCTCGGACATGCCCTCGGCCTGCGCGCGATACATGTTGCGCAAGGGACGAATACGAGCGAAGTCGTAGATAAAGTCACCCAGGATGATGACATAGGACAAAACGATGCCGACCATCTGAACAGGACTGGACACCGTGCCGCCGGGAGCGAAGTAGAGCGAAGCCCCGATTGCCACGACGAGCACCATGCCGATAGCGAGCACAGCCCACCAAATACGGCGGCGCTTGGTGTAGTCCTCATCCTGCTTGAGAAGGATATTCGACACCGTGTAGATGCGGTCCTCCTTGGCGCGCTGCTTAGCCTTGCGGGCGCGCTTCTCCTCTTTAGAGAGGCCCTCGAGGTTCTCGCCCTTCTCGAGCTCTTTGCGGCGTGCCTTAGACGAAGCCGGCACGACGCGGACAGAGCTCGCTGCCTGACGGGCAGGCTTAGCAGATGCGGCGGACTTGCGCGCAACCCCGGTAACCTCGTGGGATTGCGTGCGCTTGTTCGTGGCGCTACGGGTACTCACTTATGCGTTCTCCTTCATGCTTGTGAACTGGGAGCCCGTGATGATCTGGAAGGCCTCGCGATAGCGCTCGGACGTGCCATCGATGACCTCGGCGGGCAGGTGCGGGGTCCCCCCCGTCATATCCCAGTTGGCCTTGAGCCAATTGCGGACGAATTGTTTGTCGTAGCTGGGCTGGATCTTGCCCTCCTCGTAGCTGGCAGCAGGCCAGAAACGGCTGGAATCGGGCGTGAGGCACTCGTCGATCAGCGTGACCTTGCCATCGATGACACCAAACTCGAACTTGGTGTCGGCAATGATGATGCCACGGGTCGCTGCATACTCGGCGGCAGCCTTGTAGATCTTGAGGGAAAGGTCACGAATCTGCGTGGCGATATCCTCGCCCACGATCTCGCAGCAACGCTCGAACGAGATGTTCTCGTCGTGGTCACCAATCTCGGCCTTCGTGGACGGCGTGAACAGCGGCTCGGGAAGCTTGGAAGCCTCGGTCAGGCCCTCAGGCAGCTGGATGCCGCAGACGGTGCCGTTCTCGTCGTAGGTCTTCTTGCCCGAACCGGTCAGATAGCCGCGGACGATGCACTCGATAGGAATCGTCTGGGCCTTTTTAACCAGCATGGCGCGGCCAGCGAGGTAGTCACGATACTCAGCAAACTCCTCGGGGAAATCCGCCGGGTCGATGGAAACGAGATGGTTGGGGACGATGTCGGCAAACTTATCAAACCAGAATGCCGAGATGCGATTGAGCACCTCTCCCTTAAACGGAATCTCGTCGGGAAGAATGAAGTCGAACGCAGAAATGCGGTCGGTGGCGACCATCAGCAGGTTTTCACCGGCATCGTAGATATCACGAACCTTGCCACGGGAATCCGGACGACGCTCCATCGTTGTCACGTGAGTCACTCCTTACCAAAATACGACAGTAATGCGGGTTCTTTCCCGCACGTTTTCGCAAACTCGGAGCGGCAGGGATGAAACCCCTCCTTCACCGAATAGCGAAAAGCTAGTGCTCCATTGTAGTAGATGCCGCGTCCGCCGTGTGCTCGCGAGGCAGATGAATCGTAAAAGTCGTACCCTTTCCAAGCTCCGACTCCACGGAAATGTAGCCATGATGTCGCTCGACGATCTGTTTAGTCACGGCGAGGCCCACGCCCAGACCGCCCGCCTCACGGGCACGGCTGGCATCGGCGCGCCAAAAACGGCCGAAGATGCGCGACAAGTCATCCTTGGCAATACCGATGCCGGTATCAGAAACGGCGACGCTGACGTGTTTGCGGTCACTGAGCACCGACACCACGACCCAACCGCCCTCGGGGGTATAGCGCATGGCGTTGCTCATGAGATTGATGACGCATTGTGTGATCATGTCGGGATCGGCTTCGACGACATCGTCGTGACCTTGGGTCTCGTCAGCAAAGCGCAAGCGCAGATCGCGGTCGACAAACAGGCGCTCCTGGGCATTGACGATGGAACGCACGAAAGGAACCATGTCCACCGGCTCAAGGTTGAGCGGAGCCGTGCTGTTTTCCATGCGCGATAGATCGAGCATCTGCTGCACCAGACGGGCCAGGCGACGTGTCTCGGATGCAACGGTTTCCAGATGCTCGTCGTCGGTGGGATACACCCCATCCTGCATGGCTTCGACTGTCGCGAGCATGGCCATAAGCGGAGTACGAAGTTCGTGAGCCACGTCTGAGGTCAGGCGCTTCTCGTGTTTCATATCCTTCTCGAGCGAAGTGGCCATCTCATCGAAGGTCTCACCCAGCTGATCAATCTCGTCATCACCGCGCAAACCAGTACGAGCGGACAGATCGCCATCGCGAATTTGCTTGGCCGTGCTCGTAATACGATGAATCGGCTTGGTGAGCATGCGCGACACGAGCGATCCGATAACGACCGAAATGCAGATTGCAACAACCGCGGCGAGGGCCATGGCGTTAAAGGTCTTCTCCCTAAATGCAGAATCCGCCTTGGTGAGCAAGGCATCGGAGCCGATGGCCCATAGCTTTACCTGTCCGACATGCTCGCCCGAAGACGTTATGATTTCGACGTTGGCAACGCTATCGGAGTCGGTTGGAGCAGACGAGACCGGGCTATGCGATGCTTTTTTACCGCTCGAGCTGCTCGACGCCGATTCGCTCTCGCGCACATCGGCGGTCGCGCTTGCCGAAGGCCATGAGTCGTCATAGACGACAACGCCCTTCTTGTTGACGACCTGCATACTCAGGTCGTCGGATACCAAACTCGATGTCGCGACCGTGCGCAGCTCGCCCGCAGTCCAGTTGCCGTTTTCCTCATACGACGTCGCAAGCTTTTCGGCAGCTGAATTGGCGATCTCGACGATATTGGAGCGCGTGTAATCCGAAAAGACCGTGCCCCACACAACAGAGACCACGCCCACCAGCACCAATACCGTCATGAGCGACGTCAGGGCAAAAGCCAAGGCCATACGCGAGGGATAGCTCATCGTTGGCCGTGAATCGGAACGAGGCGTGTTCCAACTTGCTTTGGAACCCGCCTCGTTCTCCTGCTTGTGCTTTTGTCCGATTTCAAAGCGCGCAGGTGTCATATGTGATTTCCCTATTTCTCGTCCGACTTATCGGTCTTGGCCGGGGCCTCAAAACGATAGCCGACGCCGTGGACGGTGTAGAGCCACTTGGGCTTCTTGGGATCATCGCCCAGCTTGGCGCGAAGGTTCTTCACGTGGCTGTCGATGGTGCGCTCATAGCCCTCAAAGTCGTAGCCGAGCACCTTCTCAACCAGCTCCATACGGTTGTAGACACGACCGGGATGACGAGCAAGCGTGGTGAGCAGCTTAAACTCGGAAGCCGTCAGATCGACTTCCTTACCCTCGACCAAGATCTTGTGGCCCGAGATATCGATGACCAGATCGCCAAAGTCGAGCACCTCAACGGCAGGCTCGTCGGCCTGGTGGGCACGACGGAACAAGGCGCGTACGCGCGCGACAAGCTCGCGCGGCGAGAACGGCTTGATCAGGTAGTCGTCGGCACCAAGTTCGAGGCCGATAATGCGGTCCTCGATCTCGCCCTTGGCGGTAAGCATGATAATGGGCACATCCGAGGTATCGCGGATAGTGCGGCAAACGCGCTCGCCGGGAATCTTGGGGAGCATAAGGTCGAGCACAACCAGGTCGAACTGGTGCTTCTCGAACTCCTCGATCGCGGACTGGCCGTCGCCGACGCCAACAACCCAGTAGCCCTCGCGCTCGAGATAGGCAGCGACGGCGTCACGGATTGCCTTCTCATCCTCGACCAGCAGAATCTTTTTTGCATCTGAAGCCATAACACGGCCCCCCTGTCTCAATTAGCTAAGAACAAGCCCATTTTAACGCACCTGAGCCCGCCGGATGCCGCTATGACGCGGCAGCTCGGCGGGCGGTACTCACAATTACAACGCGTTTATTCCCCTGTTGGCGCCTTTTTAACCCCTCTAAGCTTAAAGAGAGAATAGGCGGGCCGTGACCGTCTCTGGTATACCCTGGCTGTTGCGCACCGTGGCGTACGTAAGGAATGAGTCCGATTTTCCCGCCGTAGCTGGATAATCGCCATACTCCAAAGCGCGATCGGGCGACAGCAGCGAGCCATAGGTCTTGGCAGAGGTGTCGATCAGGAAATGCGACGCCTGCACCTTAACAAGGTATTTATTCTTCTTGCCAGCCGCACATGCGAGCGGCTCGCGTGACAGGAAGAGGTACGGCCCTCCCTCATTACCGATATACGTGCCCATGTTGCCCAAGCTGCCCACGCCACTATAGGTCGCCTCGATAGAAAACACGAAGGTATCGCCCATATATACGGCCTCGAAAGGCGAGACTGACGAGGGAAGGACTAGCTGGGCACGTTTGGTGTTGTTGCCATCGGTCAGATCGATTGCCGTTATGCCATAGTAGACGCCTTCGTCGTTGCGGACACGCGGCGAGATGGTCAAAATGCCGTCGCTCGCGCGCGGGGCCGATGCAAAGCGGCCCATCGATTTCCAAATTACCTCGGCCTTGGATTCATCAAGCGAGCGACGATAGCAAAACGAATCACTACTCGTTTTATTGCCGCCTGCCGAAGGCATTTTATACCAGATGACTGATGACCCGTACGCCGTAAACAGTGGCGGATCATAGTCCTTGCCACCCCGATCGAGCTCAACCACGTCGCCAGAGAGCGAAGCGCCCGACAGATTTTGAGCGTAGAGCTTCCACGATGAATTGGCAAAGTTCATCTCAACCCACGCAAACACGCCATCGCCGGCACGGACATCGTAAAATGCATATCCCGTGCCCTCGATAGGATCCTCGATTAATGTGGTAAGCGAGCCATCGCCCAGGTTGAGCACACCAAGCGTATTGGCATGCAGGGCAGAAGCAGGCGCCATCATCGCGGCAGCGTAGTCACCATCGCAGTAGTACAGCAGCGTACCCAAGGGCAATGTCCATGAAGCCGCCGGCTCAAGATCGATGTCGACTGCCTCGTACTCATCAGTGATCGAGACAATCTTCGAATCGTCCTTGATAACCTGCGGCTCGCCGGCGGCATCATCACTCGTGCCCGTTTTTTTCGAGCAACCGGCCAGTACGGCAGCAGCACCGGTAGCGGCGCCACCCAGTACAAAACCTCGACGCGTTATTCCATTCTTAAAGCGATCAGCGGTGCCCATTAGGCGATCTCTGCGCGAGCGGCCTCGATGGCGCGCGTAAGCTGATCGGCGCAAGAGGTCTTCTTCATGCCGCAGGTATTGCCGGCAAGAACCTCAATCACGCGATCAGCAGGAGCACCCTCGACCAGCTTAGAGATAGCCTTGAGATTGCCGTTGCAGCCGCCGGTAAACTCGACGCCCACCACCTTGCTGCCGTCATCGGACAGGTCAAGGTGGATATTGCGAGCGCATACGCCCTGAGGCTTGTAATCAAAACTAATCATTGCGTTCCCCTCTCGTAAAGCAATTTCAGACGTCTATTATCCCCGTCCGAACCGATAAAGTATCGCGGGCACCGATTCAACATTCCCCAATGCGCAAACCGGCGGTAGCAATACTAGCAATCTGCTTCCCGAGCGTGGACTTTTCGTTTCTCTTGATACATGTTGTGGTCAGCGATGTGGTAAATCTCGGTCAGTGTATAACCGGGTGCCTCTGCCGTCGCGACGCCAAACGACGCACTGACTGTCAGCACCTCATCGCTCGCAGCAGCAAGGCTGAGGCGAAGATCTTGCACTACTTCACATGCGGATTCGCGATCGGTGTGAGGGCGAATCAGCAAGAACTCGTCGCCACCAATGCGCATAGGCACAAACTTCTCGCCTGCCGTTCGCCTCAATACAGACGCCGTACGCCGTAGCAGCTCATCGCCCATTTCGTGACCATAGAGATCATTGGTATGCTTGAGGAAATTGCAGTCCATCATGATCACACTCACGGGCAGGGACTCGTTCACCAAGTCATCGCCAAGGGACTCAAGGTAATTTCTATTGCGAAGCCCCGTCAGCTTGTCCTGGAAAGAAAGCTCCTCGGCGCGCTTTGTCATCGAGATGTTATGCGTCGCCACGACGACCGATTCCAGTCGACCCTGCTCATCGCGGCGCTGTGGAACAACCTGCAGCGAATACCACGTACCTCGGCAGTCTCGTACCTCGGCATCCAAGTACGGCACGGCCTCCATACGATCCCGAAGCGTCTTTATATCTAAGAGCTCCATGACCGCCTCGCGACTTTCGGGACTCACAATGTCTCGGCAAACCGTTGCAAAAAAGTCATATGCCTCGGCGTGCTCGTCAAATATCTTCGCCACCGATGGCGACATGTTAATCCCCTCGATCTCGAGCGTGTCGAGATGCAACAGGAGGGTCGACTCATACGCGGAACTGATGGCATTGATGATGCCGAGCCGCTTGTCCTTTTCGGCCAAATTGCGACGATCGGCGACGATACGCACCAACAGCACTACAACCAAAAACACCAGGAACGCCAGTACGCCGGCAGCGATAAATGAAATCCTACCCGACATGACCTCAGATTTGGGATAGAGCGCAAACAGGCGATAGTCCTTATACGCCGCACGCACGGCATACCAGGTACTTCCCCGATATTCGACACGTGTTAAGCCTTCGTCTTTCCAATCAATTCCGCTATCGGCAAGAAGCCGGGCGAGAGCTATATCGACGGTCGAATCGTTTGAAGAAACGATTTGCATATCGCGCATCACGAACACCGTTGGGCTCTGATGGAATGTGTTGTTCACGAGCACGTCGGCGATCGTATACGAATAATCATCGGCGGGCTCGGGCGCAAGCGATCGATACCCCAGCGCTACGCCATCACCGTACGGAACAACACTCACGGCAAAATCGACATCGCGACGCTCAACGACCGTCGAGTAGGACACCTTGGATCCTCGATACATCGATGCGACCGACGAACAGGCCAGCTCCTCTCGCCACAGCATCAGCGGATCGCGACCGTCAATATCGTAATGAGCGGCCATATGGCCGTCGGCGTCCATGACCAACATTCCCGAAAGGTGCTCGGTATGGACGTACTCCTCGACGAGGTCATCGTTGACTTCAACGTGATCAGCTGGCAAGAACGTCGAAAACGACTCGAGCGCGGCATCCAAATTGTGCGTCGCTTCGGTTTTTCTTCCCTGTTCATATCGGTCATATTTTTCGCAGGCGTTTTTTAAAAACACCATGGTTTCCTGACCAAACCCAAGCGTTTTATCGAGACAGCGATGCGTGCCGACCACATACAGCAGACCCAACAGGACAGCGCTGACCACAACGCAGATAGCCGCGGTGACTAATGCCTTTCGGCGCAAGCGGCGCTCATCATTTGTCATGATTCCGCTCCTTGCCCGTCCGTCGTCGCCCCTGCCTTGTACTTGCCCACAATGCGCTCAATCGTGCCATCTCGATCCATCTCGAACAGCACGGTATTGAGGTTTTTGACGTACTCCCCCTCATAGCCGTCCTTAAACGCGACGCCAAGGTCAACCGTCATAACGTTGTCGGCAAACACACGGTACAGGCCGGGATACTGGGCGACGAGTCGATCGAGCGACTGAACGTCCGCCATCCAACAGTCAACATACCCCTTGACGAGGGCGGCTTTGCAGAGTTCGGCGGAGCCATATGATTTGATATGCACGTCCGACGAGATTTCCAGATCGCCTGCAAGCAATCGGCGTTCACTCACCGAACCGGAAATCACCGCAACAGTCTTGCTGCCATCGAGATACGCCAAGGACTTGATACCACTCGTTTTCTTGGTGGCAACCGAAACCGTCAAGGTTAGATACGGCTCAGTCCAGTAATACTCGTCTTCGCGATAACAGGGCGAATAGTCGCACCACAGGCAATCGATCTCGCCGTTTTTGAGCAGGCGATCGCGATCATTCCAAGATATGTCAATGAATTGCGGCTTGATTCCCGCACGCTTGCAAGCCTCGCGGGCGATATCGATATCGATACCGGCGTAATCGCCCGCGATATCGGTATACACATAGGGATCGTTATCCGTAACGCCGATTTTGAGCACCGGGAGATCTTTATCGGATTCACTCGATGAGGTAGAACTGCTTCGAGCGGTATACGTCAGGGCAACCGCACAGACAGCAACAAGGAGTATGCGCACAGACGAGACAATGGCGGCTCGCTTGATACGTCTGGGCACGCGCCCCCTTTCATCGAAACAGCAGTGAAGTTCATTTTATTACCGGGGGCCGATACAGCAGCGAAAAAAAGCGCCTTGCCCAAGACGGGCAAGGCGCCAATGGTTGAAATGTATCGGCAAACGGTCGAATTAGGTCAACCCTACTCGAAGCTCAGCTGCTCCCGAATGCACCCCCGACCGCTGCCTCGTTCAGGCCGTTGGCGCCGACCGCGTATCTGGCGGTTTCCGACGCGCCGCACTGCACGCGACACACGGGCTGAAGTCTTTAACGGAAAAGCCCCGTTAGTAAGACGAGTTACCAACAGGGCTTGGACTGAAAGGTCGCGCTTAAACGAGAGGGGCGCCCTAACGCTCGAGACGTTTGCGCATAAGCGCGAAGGCAATCAGCGAAGCGCCGGCAACGGCCATAATAAAGGCGACGGCAGGGGCCTGATCGCCCGTATTGGCGAGCGCACCCTTAGTAGTCTTAGTAGACTTTTTGGTCACCTTGGTCGTCGTCTGCTGACCAGGCTGAGACGGCGTCACGGGCTGCGTAGGCTGAGCCGGCTCCCCATTGGCCTCCTCGCCCGTCACCACGTACGTCGAGAAGTGGCTCGTGCGGAAGCAGAGGTAGTCCCCCTCGATCCACGTATCCATAGCCTGGGTGGAACCATCCTCAGCAACGTAGAGCACCTTGAGATTGGTGAGCGCCTTCATGGCGGCAGTCATCTTGACACGGACGATGAAGGACATGCCTTCGTAGTCCTCGATAACCTCGCCGTCCTTGAGAAGCTTGATATCGAGCTTATCGGCAACCTTGGTACCCCCCTGCTCAAGGCCGGAAATTGTAGCATTGGCGGCGTCGGTAAGATTTGTCGGTTCCTCGACCACAAGAGAGATGCTGTTGTTCTGGGCAATGCCGGCAGCGGCATTGTTCTCGGCGCTTACGCTAACGTCCGTTCCGTCGCTACCTGCAACGCCCGCAATGGTCCTCGCCGCTACAGTAACGGTACAGGTCGTTGTTTTGTCACCACAGGTGGCGGTGATCGTGGCGGTACCGGCCTTAAGCGGCGTCACGACGCCGTCTTTGACCGTAGCGATCGACGAGTCGCTGGAGGTCCAGCTCACCGTTGTATCGTCTGCATCTGCAGGAGTCACCGTTGCGGAGAGCTTTGCGGAGGCGTCGCCTACGGTAAAGGAAAGGTTCGTCTTGTTGAGCTCAACCTTCTGGGCGGGATTGGTCACGCTCACCGAAACGGTCTGGGAGAGCGACCCTGCAGCGATGACAAATGAACCAGAACCGGTCTTGAGGGCGACAACGGTGTAGGAGCCATCGCCGTTGTCGACGACCTTAAACGCCTTCGAAGCACCCGTGTCATCCAGAGCGAGCTTGGTCTCGTCGACCTCACCTGCTAGGGCTCCGGCAAGAGAGGCTTTTACGGTACCTTCTTCACTCTTCGCAAGGTTGAGGGAGGACTGATCGACTGTAAGACTCGTTGCGGGATTAGAGACGGTCACCGCGCAATCCTGAGAATAGGTGCCATCTTCGGTCGAAGCAGTGATGGTTGCGGCGCCCTTGGAAACAGACGTCACTTTGCCGGTTTGATCGACCGTAGCGACGCTGTCGTTACTGGACTTCCAGACAACCGTCTGGTCAGCCTCCGCGGGAACGACCGTTGCCTTAAGCTGCTCGGTTGCAGCGCCCACAAGCGTGACCTTCTGCTTATCGAGTGTGATACCCGTTGCAGGTTGAATAACCGTCACCTTGCACGTGGCGCTATACTCGCCGTCCTCAGTGGTAACGGTGATCGTGGCAGCACCGGCCTTGACCGGGGTCACGACGCCGTCCGCAACCGTGGCGACCTCCGGGTCGCTCGAAGACCAGGACACATTCTTATTCGTTGCATTGTTGGGCTCAACCGTTGCGGTCAACGTCGAGGGCTCACCGCCCACAGCAAGCTTAAGATTCGACGCGCTGAGACTGACGCTCGAGACCCTTACTACCGGAGTGGTTACCGTAATTGTATCCGTGGTTGCAGAGACTCCATCAACTGTTGCCGTGATCGTGGCATTACCGTCACCGACAGCGATAACAAGACCGTTGCCATCGACGGTAAGGACGCTCTCGTTAGAAGAGGACCAGACAACCTTACTGGCCTTATCGTCAGGGGAAACCTTTGCCTTCAACTGCTGAGTCGTGCCCTTGTCCATAGATGTTGAGTAACCATCCGTAATGGAGACCGTAGTTTTTGCAGGTTCCTCGCCCGGCTTGACGACGTGAACGGTCATAGTGTCGCAGAGACGACCACCCAAGTACATTGAAACCGTTGCATCGCCGTAACTATGAGGCACTAAATACCCCAAGTAACTGCCACCATTAAACATCGGTCCTTTTACCTCGAGGACATCGGGATTATCTGAAGTGAAAGAATACTTTGCGCCGGCATAGGAGTCCATCAATTCCTCAGCGCTTTTGCTCAGCACGCCCTTTGGATATTCAAACCCCCTGTCACATTCCAGCCAAAGCCAATCTTTGGATATACTATCTGAACTGACCTCACAGGGAAATGTATAATCGCTCGACACAAACTTAGCCTTCGAAAGGCTCACTTCCGCAGGGTCGACAACCTCTATCTCAAAGGGATGGTCATTGCCAAGGCCATCACGAGCATGAGCCTTAACGGTGCCAGGCTTTATTGCCTTAAACGAGTTTTCACCATCGGTAAGCTCAACAACATCGCTGCTTTCTAGAGAATAGGTTACAGAGCTAACGAGCGCATCCCAATGTGCACGCTGGCATGCCTTCAGTGCTTCATTTGGGGAAACGTTGAGAATGGCAGAAAGATAAGAGCTGTCCCCAACCAGCATCTTTTGTTTTTTGTTCCCACGCTCATTGAATCCAGGCTCCTGATTCTCGGTTACAACATCACATAGCTTCTTCGTCTCGGTCTCGCCGTTGCAATAGTCGACAAGAACCTTGGCCTCTTTTGCATCTTTCGCCAACGCCTCGAGTTGCAAAGAAGCGCTTAGCTCAGAAGTTCCATATGAATAATAATTCGAATTCACCCTTGCCTGAACTTTGGAATCCTTTGAGGGATCTTCCTTTATTTCAAAATATGTAGCCGCACGGGTCTCGTCCTTGGGGCGAACGTAAACTGTCCCCTCTAGCAATGCATAGTGCGTGTTCCCGCATTTTTGCGGACAATCATCCGTGTAACCCAGCGTTGCAGTCGTTGTCGTCGCACCGGATTGGTCATAGGATACGAAACTCACCTTAATTGGATTGACATTAGCCACGCTCTTAATCTTAAGAGAACCGTTTAAACTCTCGTCAGCCCTGCTCTTCATGGTTATAGTCGTTGTGCCGACTTTGGTGGGACTAATTGTCAACACCCAATCACGTGATTTATAGCTCACTTTAGCGATATCCTCATCAGACGATGTGATATCGATATCACTAGGGTCAATGGGCGCCCATTCGTGATTTTTATTAAAAAAGGAAAGCCTTCCTTTCACCGTCTGTCCAACAGCGACATCAAATTCTGACCACACATCGCCTGTAGACGAATCGTATGGGAGAAACGATGCACCCATGGAACCATCCTGCGACTCCAGCATGACAGCATCCGCATGCGGGGCGGCCACCGTCAGCCCAAACGTTGCCGCCGTTAAAGCAACGCAGATGCCTGCGGCTATCCTCCAAAACCCTTTTCTCATTCCCCTAAGTCCAATCTCTCGTGAAAAAACGCAGCATTCTCCCACACCTTAAAATTGGCTTAAGGATACCCCCCCCCCAACGAGCACTTGCAAGCTAATGTTTGCCAGAAGGGGCAAATTAACGGCAAGCGACATTTCTGCAATATACCATCATCCGCTGAAGTGTGACTTTCCCGACGCTCCCACGCAAAAGCCCCGTTGATAAACGCGTTACCAACGGGGCTTGGGCTGAAAGGCCGAGCTTCAACGGAGGCCGAAAGTAAACAAATCAGTTTGACTTCGTCCCCAATCGATCAGTTAGAACTCGAGCTGCTCCAGGCGATCGAAGACCGTGTCGATACGGGTGAGGAAATCCCACGGATCGAAAATCTCGTCGAGCTTCTCCTGGCTGACGGTGCAGCGCGGATCAGCCTCGAGACGCTCCTTAAAGGTGGGGCCAGAGACACAATCCTGCACCTCGTGCCAGGTGGCCATGGCGTTCTCCTGCACAATGGCGTACGCATCCTCGCGGGTGATACCCGTATCGACGAGGGCAAGCAGGACCTTGGAGGAGAAGATGAGGCCGCGGGTCTTGTTGAGATTGGCCATCATGCGGGCCGGATACAGCTGCAGGCCGTCGATAACGCGAATGAGGCACTGGAACATATGGTCAAGCGCGATGAAGCTATCGGCCTGGGCGACACGCTCGGCGGAAGAGTGCGAAATGTCGCGCTCGTGCCACAGGGCGACGTTGTCGAAGGCGACCTGGGCGTTGGACTTCACGACGCGCGACAGACCGCAGACCTTCTCCATGGTGATGGGGTTGCGCTTGTGCGGCATGGCGGAGCTGCCCTTTTGGCCCTTGCGGAAGGGCTCCTCGGCCTCGAGTGTATCGGTCTTCTGCAGGTTGCGGACCTCGGTCGCGATGCGCTCGCAGGTGGCCGCTGTAGTGGCAAGCACGCCGGCAAGATAGGCGTGGTGATCGCGGCTGATGACCTGCGTGGACAGCGGGTCGTGAACCAGACCCAGGTGCTCACAGACGTACTCCTCGACGAACGGCTCGATGGAGCTGTAGGTGCCGACGGCACCGGAGATGGCACCGAAGGCAACGTTCTTGCGAGCATCCTCAAGACGATCAAGGTCGCGCTTGAGTTCCCATGCCCAAGAGCCAAACTTCATGCCGAAGGTCATCGGCTCAGCATGGATGCCATGGGTGCGTCCGGCGCAGAGCGTATTGCGCTCCTCGAAGGCGCGGCGCTTGCAGATCACGCCGAGCTTCTTGACGTCCTCGATAATCAGGTCACACGCCTGAGTAAGCTGATAGCACAGAGCAGTATCACCCAGGTCGGAGCTGGTCATACCGTAGTGAACCCAGCGACTAGGCTTGGGCTCGCCCTCGGGAACATCGGCGTCGATATATTCCTTCATGTTGGTCAGGAAGGCGATGACATCGTGGCGCGTGACCTCCTCGATCTCATCGACCTTCGCCTTCTCAAAGTTGGCATGGTCGCGGATCCACTGGGCTTCGTCTTTAGAAATGCCGATCTTGCCGAGCTCCGCCTGGGCCTCGCAGGCCAGAACCTCGATCTCCTGCCAAATGGCATACTTGTTCTCGAGGGAGAAGATATGTCCCATCTCCGGGCGGGTATAGCGATCGATCATAGCGGCTCCTTTTTGGTTATTGGCACGTTGGTCGTAACTCAACCATTGTACCGTGCGCGGGTGCGAGTATGGGCAGCAGGCATTAACCTAACATTTTGGAATTGGAGCGGGCATGGGGACATCCGCGTATTTGCTTCGCAAATCCGCACCGGCTTCAGGCGCCTGCCGGCGCCTTCGCTTGCTCGCTACAAACGCTTCGCGTTTGTTTTACGCTCGCACCCTGGCGGGTTCGAGTCCCGGCGCTTTATTGAAAAAAGCACGGCACCGGAACGGTGTCGTGCTTTTACTTTTTCTGGAGCGGGCAACGGGACTCGAACCCGCGAGTGTCAGCTTGGGAAGCTGATGCCTTACCACTTGGCGATGCCCGCTTGTGTGTTGGCTAGTATAACGCGGTTGTCTTGTTCGATACAAGGGTGGTGATACTTGTTTTAGCTGTGGAGATTCGTTTGAAAATCGCGTCAATTGTGGAGATGAGGACCTTTGACCTCCTGTTCTCCCTATCTTCTACCTGCGCTTTTGCTTGATTGTTGTATTTGAGCTCAATTTGTCAGGAATTGGGCAAGCTTTTGGTCAGGCTCCGGTACTTACCCGCATGAACCTCGGGGGTAGCCTCATCCTACGCGTCGCAGCCTCCCCGTGCGGCGCACGAGGGATAAGGAGCAGCCATGTCCAACGCACCCACGCACTCTGTCCACAGCGCAATCGCAACAGGCCCGCTGCTCCTGCTCCTCTTCCTGCTTTTCGGCTGCCTGGCACCGGGAGCCGCATTTGCCGTCGATGGCTACGACCAGCTCGGCTTCCGCACTATTAGCGATGATTGTGGGCCCTTCTTCATCGGCAAGTATGAAGCTCAAGACGCCTCGATTGCCTACTGCATGAACCAGGAGCGCCCCGGCCCCACCAAGCCGGGCGGCCCATGGCTCAACTTTGATCAAGGCTGGGTGTGGCTCGACGACGAGTTCGCAGCAATCGTTTGTCACGGATATCCTACCGCCACGTCGTTTGGCGGTTACCATCTTTCACCCGATCGCGCCCGCGCCGCCACCCAGCTTGCCGTATGGATGCTCAACGGCACTACCCATGTCGACGGCACCTACTCCTACACGACCGCTCAGGGCAAAACCAAGAGCGGGCACTTTACCGCCGACGATGAAGTCGTGGCGGCTGCGCGGTGGCTCCACGACAGCGCAAAATCAGGAAGCATCAAAGCCGCTCCGCACCGCGCGCGACGCTATCTAGGAGCCGTATCGGGCGGCAGCAAACGTCAAGACATGCTCTATGTACTGCCGGCGGTCTCTGTTTCCTTCCAAAAGCAGTCTGCGAACACTGTTATTACCAGCGGAAACAATACCTATCAGTTTACCGGGGCAACATTCGATGTTTTTGAGAGCGCCAGCGGCGCGCGTGTCGGCACCATCCAGATGGACAGCAACGGTCGAGCACAGGCAACACTTCTGCCCAATACGGCATACTACCTAGTTGAAACGAAGGCGCCGGCCGGCTATGCCCCCCGTCGTGATTGCATTGCCTTTACCACGACGGATAACGGCGGATACGTCACCATTGATGAACAACCCGGCACCATTACCTTGCGCATTGTAAAGCTCGACGCCGCAACGAATGCAGGCCCCCAAGTTGGGGCTTCGCTCGCAGGAGCAGAATTCGTGTGCGTATCGCAATCAACCCCTGGATGGACACAAACTCTCAGGACCGATGAAAGCGGTCGAGCTACCCTCACCGATGTCCCCCTGGGAACCTTTACCATCTATGAATCGAAGGCGCCCGAGGGCTATTTGCCCTCCGGTGACAGTTGGTCTTACACCGTTGGAGCCGACCAACTCGGCGATTCAGGCGTGGTCGAGATCGAATCTCGCGTTTCCGATATCCCCATTGCGTTTGACCTTGAGATTTCCAAATTCAAGGACTACGGCAATAGCGAGCAATCCGGCCTGGAGCAGCCGGCAGGAGATGTTGTCTTTGAGGTTGTCAGTAACAGCTCTCAGCAGGTTGTTGGCACACTGACTACAAACATCTATGGCTTTGCCTCCACCAAAGACCAGCCCGAAGCATGGTTCGGCACAGGCAAGCGACCAGCCGGTGTCCACGGAGCCGTCCCATACGACCGCGCCGGCTACACGGTTCGTGAGGTTCCGGAAACCGTCCCCGAGGGTTTTAAACGTGCGGGGGAATGGACCGTCGAGGCCAATCAGATTTCCGATGGCGCCGAGCTTCAATATATCGTGGACAACCACGCTCTGTCGACGCATCTCCAGATTGTAAAACGCGATGCCCAAACAGGCGCTTCTGTTCCCCTAGCCGGATTCACCTTCCAACTCCTCGACAGCAATCACAAACCTGTCTCACAAACATGCTGGTATCCAGCACATAATGTAATGGACACCTTTACGACTGACGCGACCGGCACCGTCACACTGCCCGAATCGCTCGTGCCGGGCACCTATTATGTACGCGAAACCTCGGCCAAAGAGCCCTATCTTGTCGGTGAAGAGATCGAGGTAAACATACCCGCCGACATGAACCTAACGCCCATTGCAATCGCCTCGTATTATGACCACGCCGCGACCGGAAACATCAGGATCGTTAAAACCGATGCCGTAGACGGCAGCAGCCTCGCGGGCGCCATCTTTGAGATCCGTGCCTCGGGTGATATCGTGCGCCCCGATGGTAGCATTGCCGCGCTCGACGGTGAGACCGTCGCGACCATCGCGACGGATGAAACTGGAGAGGCACGCGCGGACGACCTCCCGTTGGGATCTGGCACCGCACGCTACGAGGTTGTCGAGACTCAAGCGCCGGCAGGCTTCTTACTCGACCGGACGCACCATATCGTCGACCTTACCTGTGCCGACCAGAAAACACCCGTTGTGGAAGCACGGCTTAACGTATCCGACGATTACACCAAGGTTGATATCTCCAAGGTCGATGCAAGCGGAGAGCAGGAAGTGAAAGGCGCACAGCTCACCTTATATGGTCCCGATAAAACCGAAATAGACTCCTGGACCTCATCCGACAAGCCGCACCGCATCGAACATCTTGCACCCGGCACCTACTCGTTGCGCGAAACGATGTCTCCGCGGACCTATGACCTTGCCGAGGAGATAACGTTTGAAATAAAGGATACGGGAGAAGTCCAATCCGTCGCGATGAAGGATGCGCCCATCGAGATCAAAGGACAGGTCGACAAGCGTCAGGAACTTGTCCAACCTATCGGGAAGGGTCTGTTGGCTAACGGCGATGGAAAAAACCGCGCCGCGATGCAAACCAATACGGATGGGCTTTTCTCCTATACCATCGATGCTCGAAACGATTCCGCTACTTGGGTTGATGAGTTTACGATTACCGATGATCTTGAGTGCGCCAAAGACGGCACGGCGAGATTCGTCTCAATCGAAACCCCCGTCGCCATCGGCGACCTCAACGGTCTGTGCAACGTGTGGTATCGCACGACGCCGTTGGACTCGACAGACGTCGATGAGCCGGCAAACGCGACACTTGACGATGGGCACGAAAATCTTTGGCTTGAGTCCGACGAAGTAAAAGAGAGCCTGGGTGAGGATTGCCGCCTCGTCGATTACGACGGCTGGCACCTCTGGAAGGCGGATGTCTCGACCACGGAATCCACCACACTCGAGGCGAAAGAACTTGACCTTGCATCCAATACCGTCGTAACGGACATTCGCATTGAATACGGTGCGGTAGCCGCCGACTTTACGACTCGAAGCGATGTGGATTCTTGGACCCGTGATGATCTCAAAGATGAGCACGACGACCTTGACGATGCCAAAGCAATCCTTGGCACAGACGCTCAGGGCGCAGTCGTGCACATGCAGGCAACGTCGGCTTATACGCCCCAAACCGCACTCACCAACAGCGCGCGCGTCGATCTTTGCCGCAACGGCGGCGGCGATAAACTTGAGTCACATGACGAGGACCGTGTCATTCAACGCTGTACCCTACCGCAGGACCTACCGGCAACAGGATCAGTCCCCATCGCCGCTTGCATCACCGCGCTTCTGACCTCGGGTGCCGCAGCCCTATGGTTCGCTCGCCTTAGGTCGATCCCAAAGAAGCTCTAGCGCGATAAAAAAGGGGGGGGAGCCAGTCCCCCGGCTCGCCCGCTTTCAATCATTTAAATCGCCGTATCTACTCTGCAGACGAAGATCCACCATCAACGATTGCCTGCTCGGACTCAGGAATCCCATCGGCACCCGTGCTCTGTTCTTGCTCCACCTCTTCGCTGATTGCGGAGGCGGGGGTCGAGCCCTTCGCACCCACGATGTAGGCAGCCCCAAATCCTAACGCAATGGCGATCAAGGTCAAAATCACGTAGACAGGCCAATGGCGCTTAATATACGAAAACACGTTGACTCCTTAGAGCTCCGTCTACGAACGGCGGATAACCTCGGTCACGACCTCGGATACCGTGGCAATGTTCGTCGGGTTGACATTGTGGGGCAGGTCGTCCTCGGTACGAGCACAAGCCAGGCGCGTGCCGTCCACGCCGGCGATGGTGAGGGCTCGGCGGCTCGCCTCGAGCGCGGCATAGGCATCGGTCTTGGCATAGGGCATCTCGAGCGCGCCACAATCGACATGGAACGACTTGCACACCTTGCTGACCAGGTTCATGATGCGGCGATCGCCCTTGAGCAGCTGCTGTTCGCCCTCAACCGTCACCACCGAAAGCCTACCGGCGCCGACGGATTCAAGATTGATGAAGAAGACGCCGCGGAGCTTATCGCGATGCGAAGCCAAGAAGGCCTTCATACCGGCGCCATCACAATCCGAGGCGCCCGTTGCCACAAACCAGATATCGTGACCGAGCAGCTCATCGTCGCCCATAGAGGCGACAGCCGAGAGCATATCTTCGGAAGAAGCGCCGTCGGAAGACGTAGCGCCGCCCTTCCAGCCATCGTTATCGTCCTCGAAATTATCCCACGAACCGATGCCGCGACCGGACTTCTTGGCATCGTAATCGTCTTCGACGCCCAGCCAATCACTCATGCTGTCCTGTTCGTTTTTCTTTTTACGACCGAACAGGCCGCCCAGGCCGCGCTTGCGAGACTTGGCTGCCGCCGGGGCGGGAGCCGAAATGGTCTCGATCGGCTGAGCGCCCGACGCAACGGGCCTAGGAGGCGCAACGGGTGCCGATGTTGGTTCGGGACCCTGAGCGGTAGCAAAGGGGTCGTTGACCTGTGCGGAGGGATCGGGAAGGTCGAACAGCGACGTGCGAGACGCAACGTTTGCCTGCTTCATCGACGGCAGCGACGGATCGGGGACCGAAGCCAGCGGAGACGAGGAAGGTGCAGGCGACGGAGCCGACGCCGGATCGGGAACATTCATCTGCGGACGCGGTGATGCCTGGAAGGAAATCTGGGCCATAAGGGAATCGACCGTTTCGTCCTGGGTGGGAGCGACATTGGCAACCGTGGCACCGGAACCACTCGGGATCGGCATGGTGAAAATCTGCGTGGAGTAAGGCCTCGACTCATCCGTCTCGGGAGTCTCGGAAACCGCAGGCACCTCCTCCTGCTCGACCTCGGCCGAATCACCTTGATCGGCTGCCGCGTATTGCTCTTCGTCAGAGTTGACCTCGACGGACTCGTCCTCGGCAGCATCCTGAATTTCGGCAGCATCAATGGGCTCGTCATCGTCTGCCGCGTCGCCCTGCTCATCGGAAACAGGAAGGGGCTCGGCAATCGCGGTGCCTTGCTTTTCAAACGTTATCGTGGAATCGAACTGCGCGGCATCAAACGACATGGTGCTATCGACGTGCTGCTGAGCCTCGAAAGACGTCGTCGCCTCAACAACATCCGTGGACGCCGGTTGCTGGGACTCAAAGGACGTTGTAGCTTCGGCAGCGTCGACGGGCACGGACTGCATAGCCTCGTTCTGCTCGAGCTCTTGCGCCGCGCGCTCACGTGCCGCCTCGGCTGCCTGCTGCTGAGCGATAGCCTCCTGCTCGGCAGCCTCGCGTGCGGCAGCGCGCTTCTCCTCGAAATCGTCGACAAATTTCTTGCCCTTTGCAAGCGCACCCTTAAAGAAGTTGGAAGCACTGGCGCCAATCGAAGAGAACGCGGATGCAATATCGGCATGGGGCGTTGCCTCGGGAATCTCGGCCGAAAAATCAGTATCGCTCTCGTAAGACACGCGCCTCGGCTGTTCAACGTAATCGTCGTCAGGCTCGTCCGCAACGTCTTGCGCCGGCGCGGCGGGGGCCAAAATGTCCAGTCCTGCCGCGGGATCGATCGCGGACACCGCCTCGGGCTCGGCAACGGCAGCGGTAACCGCGGCAGACTCATCATCCACGGCGACAACGGGCGCAGATGCAGTCACGACGGGGGCAGGCTCGGGCTCAAACGTCGGCTCCTCGCCTTCCTCGTAATCGAGCGTGCAGGACTCGGGAAGCATTCCGAGCGCACGGATGGCATCCGAACCAAAGCGGATGTTGCCGGCGGCATTGCGATAGAGCCTGGGCTCGGGCTCGGCCGCGACAGGCTCCTCCGCCGGCTCGGCAGTGGGAACCTCGTCATTGAACTCTTCGGCCTGGACAGCCTGATTCTGATCCTCGGGCACGATGGCGCCAATCAGCGTCTCGTCGGCAGACGCACCCTCAAAGCCCTCGATCTGCTCGTCGAAAGCCTCGCCCTGTTCGGGCTCGGTCTGAGCGTCGGGAGCAATCGGCTGACCGAACTCGTCCTCGGCGTAGGTAGGCTCTTCATACTCGATGGTGTTGCCGTAGTCGTTTTGCTGTTGGGCCGCGGCATACTCCGCTGCTGCGCGCGCCATCTCCTCGGCACGACGCTTCTGCTCCCCAAAATAGGTATCGAACGGAACATCGTCGGGAAACTCGTTTTCGCCCTGGAAGGGAGCAACGTTGTCCATAACGCCGAGCATAGCGGCGACAGAAGACTTGTTGCACACTGCGCCGGACGTATAGGGAAGCACAAAACGGTTAGAAATGATGTTTGCCGCGTTGGCGAGCGCAACGAGGGAAGCGAGGATCGCGACAATCCACAGCAGAACCTTGAGCGCGCCGGGGAGCGGCAGGATACGCAAGATGGCAACGGCAGCAGGGGCAACCGTGGCAACGGGCAACAGCTTGGCGATGAGCGCACGATACGAAGCATAGGGCTCGCGGGCGAGCAGCTCAGCACGGGGAGAGTCGTAGTGTGCGACAACGACCACCGGGCGGTTGCGCGGAGACGCGAGCGGGCCCGAGGCCTTGTGGTAGGCGATGACATTTTGGCTCACGCCCGTCTTGCCCAGGCGCGAAACCACGGGGTGGCCCGTGCGCTCGAGCACGTAAAGAACGGCGCCGACAATGGCCAGCAAGGTGCCGACCAAGCCGATGCCGCCACCGATGCCCATCAGCAGGGCGCCGGCAAACGCAAGAATACCGGTAACGGCAAATGCCAACCTGCTGGGCGCCGGGGCATTGAACTCCTGAACCTCGGGATCAAAGCCGTGGTTGCGGAAGATCTGAGCGATATCCTCGGCAGCCAAGCGCTCTTCTTCGCTGCATGCCGGCGTGATGCCGGTGTTCTGCAGCAGGTGGTTAATATAGTTCTGGGTGTTCGCCATGTGCGCTCCACATCCATAATCCGACAAATAGGCCCAATGCATGCACATTAGAACCGTATATAGTCGAAAGTATACCCCGAGCGAGCGCAAACGACCGAATTCGGGCCATCTTAACGCCCCGAGCGGACAAGGATATAGCCTAATCTCCATATCGGACTAAAATCATGGCAGCAAACCACCTTCTCATGCGAGGACTCTATGACGGCAAGCGACGCGACCGCGACAATTAAAAAGGGGAATTCGGAGCCCAGTTTCGATAAAACGGCTCAGCGCATCCTCAATCTTTTCTTTGTGCTCAACAGCTCCCCCGAACCGCTGACGACCGAGCAGATCGTCTTGGATTCTGACCTGGGATATGGCTCGGGCAATATCGACTCGGATAAGCGCAAGTTTCGGCGCGATCGTGACAAACTGCTCGAACGCGGCATCTTAATCAAGGAGGTTCGCCCCGCCGGCGCGCAGGAGACCGAGGAAAGCTCATGGACAATCGACCGCGAGCACACGTTTGCGGCAGGCGGCCTCATCACCGCAGACGACGCCGATATCCTGCTCAACGCTATCGACCAGACAATAGCGGCCGGCTCATCCACTTTTGCCGCGCCGCTTGCCGATATTCGTTCCAAGATTGCCTACCTCACCGGCAGGACGACGGCGGACGAAGCACCGATCCGCCGCTCTCCCACCGTCGATGCGGTATGGAGCGCCTTTGCCGAGCGATGCGCGCTGCGATTTTTATATCAGAACGGACGCGGCGAGCAGAAAGAGCGTACCGTCTGCGTCTACGGCATGTTCGAGCGCGAGGGCGTGGCGTACTTCTGCGGCCTCGACAATGTCACCGACGACATCAGGACATTCCGCTGCGACCGTATCGTTCGCGCTTGGCGTCCTTCGAAAGCCTACGCCATCCCTGCGGACTTCAATCTCAACGACTATCTGTTCTTTGAATTCGATTTTGCCGACCGACCGCCCGTTGCAGCTACGTTCTCGTTCGCCCCTCAGACGCAGATCGATATGATCAACGGTCTCACGCGCGGGCGAGGCGAGCTCGCACACACCGATTCGGGATGGACTTGGACCGTTGACGTGCGCAATCTTGAAGCCGCCGCCTCATTTTGCATGGCCCACGCCATGGACGGCATGAGACCCGTGGCCCCCAAATCGCTCAAACAGGCGTGGAACCGCCTCATTGAAAGGACGGTGCACGAGCATGCCCGTGCGTAAACTCACCAGCGAGCAGAGGCTCTCTCGCGCCATCGACATCATGGAGGCCCTCTACGCCGCCGGCGAGAGCGGCATGACACGAACCGAGATTTGCAGCCGCTTTGACATCACAGGGGTGTCGCTCGACGAGATTCTCGAGATCGTCTCGACGCTCGCGGACCGAGAATCGGGCGCGCGCATCATCTGCGAATGCCGCGGCGAGCGTGTGGCCCTCACCGGTGACGCCGGGCGTGTGCTACCGCTGCGCCTGAGTGCCGCCGAGGGCGCTGTGCTCAACCATGAACTTGAATCGTTGGGGATCGAGCCACAGACGGCAGCTCGGATTCGACACGCCCTTCTACCCGAAGAACTCGGCTATAACCAGCGCGTCTTTGACACCGTCAACCACGGGTCGCACTGGCAGCAGCTGAGCTGCGCCATTCAGGACGGCGTTCGCTGCCGCATTTCGTATCGCTCGATGGACGATGCGCGGCCACGCGAGCGTCTGGTCGACCCCTTGCACATTACGGCAAATGGCGACCAAACATATCTGATTGCCTGGGACATCGCGGTCGATGAGCAGCGCACCTATCGCATGGATAAAATCGAGGGACTCACCTTGACGGAAGACTCCGTCGTGCCTCACGCACCGGACGCTGCATCCCTCCACGATTCCCTTGCCCGGACGCAGCGTAGCGCAAAGCTCTTGATGCCATTCGATATGGCGGAGCATCTGGACTGGGCCGGCATCACCCTCATCGAGCGCAGCGGGGCAGACATGGCAACGGTAACCGTGCATTACGGCTCCGAACGTTGGCTACTGAGCCAGATAATCGCAGCGGGCGGAGCCATCCGCATCTTGGATGACCCCGCCTTGTCAAAGCGTCTGTGCGAAATGGCAAAAACCCTCGTCTGTCCGCTTTAGCGCCGCCGCTCGTGGCGTGCGCGCCACAGTTGCAGATAGTGACCGATCTGCGCCGATTCGATGCGCTGATAGGAGCTCGTGGGCAGCGACGTTAAGAACTTCTTTCCGTAGCCCTTCGTCACCAGGCGCGGGTCGGCCAGAATCAGCACGCCGCAATCGGTCGACGAGCGGATAAGGCGGCCGGCCGCCTGCTTGACCTCGAGCACCGCCTCGGGCAGCGAATAGCGCGCCCAAGCGCGGTCTTCGCGCAGGTTGCGCTCGCACGAGAGCGGGTCCGTGGGGCTCGAGAACGGCAGCTTGGGAATGATGACGCAGCGCAGCGTCTCGCCGCTGGCGTCGAATCCCTCCCAGAAGGCCTTAAGCGCAAAAAGCGACGAGGTCGGCTCGTTGATAAACCGGTCGCGCAGGCGACGAGGAGATGAGTTGCGCTGCTGGCAGTTGAGCTCCAGACCCGCACGGGCCATCTTGGGCTCAACGCGGGCGTACAGGTCTTCCATGTCGCGTCGATTGGTGAACAGCGTGAGCACCGATCCGCCCATGGCAATATGGGCGTCGACCAGCACGCGCTCGAGCGCCGTAAGATAGCTCTCACGATCGCGCGGATCGGGGATATCGCCCGCAACGACTACAGCCATGTTCGAATCAAAGTCGTAGCTCGAGTCCAAGTGCAGCGATGAGGATGTTGAAGCACCGATGCGATCGAGGCCAACCGCGTGGTTAAAGTGTTCAAAGCTTTTGGACACCGTCATGGTCGCCGAGGCAAAGATAGCCGTGTGAACCTCGGGCAGCCACTCGGTTGCCAAGGCCTCGCCAATATCGATGCGCTCTGCGGTCATCGACTCTCCGCCGGCACGCAGCCTGCGATTGACCTGCAGCGAATACACGTAGTGTTCATCGATGCCATCAATGATGAGTTTGAGGTTCTCGGCCAGCTCGTGCAGGCGGCGCGAGATATCGCCCAGGTCGACGACGACCTCGGGCTTATCGGCAGCGACGGCTTGCACCAGAGCGTCGACGCTCTTGTCAGCTTGCTCCAATGCGTCGATGGCAGCGTAGGCCGACTGTAAGAAATCATGCCAGTCGTCAGATTCGCGCAGCTCGGGGCCAATCCATAGATTGGCATTGTCATAACCCCCACGGGCACGGCGGCCGAGCTCGCGAACGCCATCGAACACGTCGGCGATCGCCATGCTCGCACGCGCAACCGTCGAGGTCGCCTTGGCAGTAAGGCCCAGATAGAGCGTAGAGCCCTCGGAGGTTGCCAAATCACGGGAAACCTGGCTTAGCGCGCCGGTGCTCGAGCCACCCAGGCGCTCAAACAGAACGCGCGATTCGTCCGCCGACACCACGCGCGCCCACTGGCGGCGCGCCTCGCGCTCGATGGAATGGGCCTCGTCGATTACCCAATGACGAATCGGAGGTAAAATCCTGCCCTCGGCCGCGACATTGCGGAACAGCAGGGAATGGTTGGTGACCACCACATCGGCATGTGCCGCACGACGGCGAGCACCGTGGACCAAACATTTATCAGGGAAAAACGGGCAGAGGCGACGGGCACACTCGCGCGAGGCCGTCGTAAAGTCGGGGCGGTTGACGCTGCGCCACCGAATGCCGAGCGAGTCGAGGTCGCCATCGGCTGATTGGCAGACGTACGCCATAATGACCGCGACCGCCGTGAGCGTGTCCGCCGGATCGCGCTTGGTGGTGATCTCGACCTGGCCGCGGCTCATGCGCTCGAGCTTGCGCAGGCACGGATAGTGGTCATACCCCTTGAGAGCGCAAAATGACAGACCACCGTTCAGTTGCTCGGCAAGTTTTGGCAGCTCATGGTACATGAGCTGGTCGGCAAGATTGTTCGATTTGGTCGCAATACCAACCGTGATGTTGTTACGGCGTGCTGCCTCGGCAAAAGGCACCAGATAGGCCATCGATTTGCCGACGCCTGTGCCCGCCTCAATTACACGATGAGTGCCCGTGACCAGCGCATCGCGGACCTCGAGCGCCATCGCGATCTGCTCATCACGCGGCTCGTAGGTGGGATACATGCGATTGACCAGGCCACCCGGCGCATAGTCTGCCTCAATCTCCTCACGACTCGGCATCTTGAGGACCGGCAGTTCGTCGGCGTCCACCCGATCGTCGGCGCGATCGGCCTTGAGAACGTCAGCACGAGCGGCGCTGAGAGAGAAGATAGAACCAGGGTTCTGTCCCGCCAAGAATGAGAATATAGGACGATAGGACCAAGGCACATCCGGGTGCATGTCGGCTAGGCGCGCCATGAGGCCCTGGGGCAAGTCGGTGAGCGCCACGAGCAACACGCGCCATACGCCACACAGGGCGTCGACGTCGGCATTGGCACGGTGTGACACCGATTCACAGCCAAACAGATCGGCCATAAAAGACAGCTTGTGCGAGGCCAGGCGCGGAAGCGCGATGCGCGACAGCGCCAGCGAATCGATCCAAATATCGCTCACGTTGACGCCGCCTTTGACCGACTCGATAAACGAGCGGTCGAACGTGGCGTTGTGTGCGATCACCGGGCAGCCACCGACAAAATCGGCGAGAGCGGCGACGGCCTCAACCGCCGACGGGGCATCTGCCACATCGGCATTTGTAATGCTCGTGAGCTCGGTAATCTCGGCGGGAATCAGCTGTTTGGGATGCACGAAGGTATCGAAGCGGTCGATGACCTCGCGGCCCGAAAGACGGGCCGCCGAGATCTCGATCAGCTCGTTGTCCTGCACCGAAAGACCCGTGGTCTCGGTATCGAGGACAATCACATCTTCCTCGATAAGGCCGAAGGACTGCGTTTTGGCGCGGTCGGCAAGCGTGGCATAGGAGTCGATGACAAACTGCGGCGTTCCTGACGAAACCGCGTCCTCGATTAGCATGCAATGCCCGCTCGACGAAGGCCCATACGGATCAGACTGTCACAGACCTGCGGGAACGTCATGTCATCGGTGTGGCGGATCTCATCCGGATACAGCGACGTATCGGTCATGCCGGGAATGGTATTGGTCTCGAGGATAACGGGGCCGTCCTCGCTCACAATAAAGTCGCTGCGCGAGATGCCCAGGCAACCGAGCGCCTTGTGAGCGGCACAGGCAAGCTCCTGGGCACGAGCGTAATTCTCGGGTGAAATCTGCGCCGGAATGCGATGGATATCCGTAGGGTCGACATACTTCACGTCCAGATCGTAGAACTCGCAGTCCTCGGGCTTACGAATCTCGACAATCGGCAGGGCGCGCACGTCATCTTCGCCGTATACGCCGACGGTGATCTCGGTACCCTCGATGCACTTCTCGACCAGCACTTTGTCGCCGTACTCAAACGCCTTGGCGATTGCCGAGGGCAGCTCGGAGGGCTCATGGACCAGGGAAATGCCATAGCTGGAACCGTTGACGGCCGGCTTCACAAAGCAGCGCTCGCCACAAACCTCGACGATATGATCGATATCGACTTCATCGCCCACCTCGAGCGCAAGGCCGGGGGCAATGGGAATGCCCGCCTTGGCGTATAGGAGCTTAGAGACCTCCTTGTCGGCACCGCAGGCGCTGGCAAGTACGCCCGAGGCCGTGTAGGGGATACCCAGGGTCTCCATGGCACCCTGCATGGCGCCATCCTCACCGCCGGCGCCGTGCATGGCGATAAATGCCACATCGAAACCGCCGGTCGCCATGGTTACCATAAAATCATCGGCAGCCGTGTCGATCAGCTCCACCGAAGTGTAGCCGGCCTCCTTCAAGGCAGCCACGACGTTCTTTCCCGAATTGAGCGAGATCTCGCGCTCAGCGGAATGACCGCCCGCCAAGACCGCTACGTGCATGTTCTCTAGGCTTTTACCCGGCATGGGCAGACTCCTCCTCTATAATTTCTGCAGCTGATACCATATTGTAGCGATACCCTCTACGTTTCCCCAAAATCGAAAGGCTTCCATGAATCCCAGGACTAAATCTCAGGACATTCGCGACTTGAGCCAAAACGATATTCGCGAGCTCGTGACCGAACTTGGCCAGCCTGCCTTCCGCGCGAAGCAGCTCATCGAATGGGTCTTCGAGAAGAACGTTTGTTCGTTTGACGATATGACCAACCTCCCCAAGGCTTTCCGTGAGCAGCTTAAAGAGGCTTTTGCCTTTGATACGCCGACTGAACTCACCAAGCAGGTTTCCAAAGATGGCTCGCGCAAGTATCTGCTCGAGTACCACGATGGCATTTCCGTCGAGACTGTCGGCATGCCCCGTCGTAACAAGCTTTCCGTCTGCGTTTCCACCCAGGCAGGCTGCGGCATGGGCTGTGCCTTTTGCGCTACCGGTCTCAACGGCCTCAAGCGCTCTCTGACTGCTCAAGAGATCGTCGACCAGGTGCTTCATGTATCCAACGACTTTGGCGAGCGTGCCACAAGCGTTGTCTTCATGGGCCAGGGCGAGCCGTTTGCCAACTACGACGAGGTTCTCAAGGCATTGCGTATCCTCAACGACCCCGATGGCATCGGTATCGGCGCTCGTCACCTCACCGTCTCTACCAGCGGCGTTATTCCCGGTATTCGCAAATTTGCCGATATCCCCGAGCAGTTCACGCTTGCCGTTTCCCTGCATTCCGCCATCCAGTCGACGCGCAATAAGCTCATGCCCGGTGTTAAGAAGTACACGCTGCTTCGCCTTCACGAGGCGCTTCAGCTCTACACCGAGAAGACTGGCCGCCGCCCGACCTATGAGTATGCCATGATCGAAGGCGTCAACGATACGAATCCCGAGATGCAGGCACTCTGCGACTTCTGCGAGGGAACGCTGTGCCACGTTAACCTGATTCAACTTAACGACATCGAGGGCAGCCCGCTCAAGCCGTCGCCGATTCATAAGGTTGAGGATCTTCAGCGTCGTCTTGAGTCCCGTGGCATCGAGACCACGATTCGTAACTCCCGTGGTAACGATATTGACGCCGCTTGCGGACAGCTGAAACAGCGCTTTAAAGTTCAGAAGAACGCATAGGGGAGTCGCACTCCAAAACGTTTCATGTGAAACATCGAACGGCCCCGGTTGCAGGATATGCAACCGGGGCCGTTTCATTTATTGACCTCAATTTTGGAGCAGCTGCTACCTTTCCCATTTTTTACGGACAAAATAAAGGGCCCTTGTCTCATGAATCAGACAAGGACCCCTCAAAATTTACTGAGTAATTATTAGGTACCTAATAGCCCACATTTTCCCATTGGTTGCTAACCCAACCTTGATTAATCTTGGGATTCTTCGTTACCTGAGCAGTACGCATGGCAACATCTTCTGTCATAACATCCATTTTCTTCTTGGACGTATCAACGATATCTTGCGCGCCACGAAGCAAACGACCTCGAAGTTCATCGTCCGTCGCGATCTTATAGCCAGCGAAGGCACCAGCCGCGACAGTCGTCGCCAATGCAATCGCAGTTAAAATCTTATTCCTCATCTTGGCCTCCTTGATCAAACTGAATCATTTCGCCAAGAATACGAGAGAGCTCTTCCTCGTCTTTAAACTCAATCTCGATCTTATTCTTTCCACGCGAGCTCTTCACACGCACGTTGGTATTAAAAACCTGACGAAGCACGCGGGCAGCCTTTTTAAAAGACTGAGGCGTTGCAGGCCTCGGTGTCTTAGGTGTCTCTCCGGCAGAAAACAACGGAGCAAGATTTTCTGTCGATCTAACGGAAAGGCCTTCTGCAACAACCTTCTCAGCAAGTCGAATCCTTGCATCTTCATATGGAACTGCAAGAATCGCTCTCGCATGGCCAGCAGTAAGCTTGCCCTCGAAAATCATCTGCTGTACGACTTCGGGAAGATCTAGCAAACGAAGTGAATTTGTAATTGCAGAACGAGACTTACTGACAGCCTTTGATAACGCCTCTTGTGTCATACCGCTAGCATCAATGAGCTGACGATAACCCTTCGCCTCTTCGACGGGATTCAAATCAGAACGCTGAAGATTCTCGATAAGAGCAAGAGCGAGCATCTCCTCATCATTAACTTCCTTAATGATGACAGGCAGTTCCTCAAGACCAGCAAGCTTTGACGCTTGGTAACGACGTTCACCAGCAATGATCTCATGGCCGTTTCCGTGCTTGCGAACCAAAAGCGGCTGCAAAACACCATGCTCTTGGATTGACTCACTCAACTCGCGAAGTTCAGTTTCGTTAAAGTGAATTCGCGGCTGATTAGGGTTGGGAACGATATCCTCAATAGGGAGTTTTGTTTCAGATGCGGCATTTGAAGCAGATGCAGCCGAACCACCGGTCTCATATTCGGCCTCTGAGACCAAAGCATTGAGACCACGTCCTAATCCGCCACGTTTCTTTGCACTAGGCACGCTTGATCACCTCTTTTGCAAGGTTCATATACGCTTTTGCACCCTTATTTTGAGGTGCATAGGTAATTACCGGTTCTCCAAAAGACGGAGCTTCGGAGATTTTAACTGTACGGGGGATCAGCGTCTTAAACGCCTTATCACCAAAGTACGATTGAACCTCCTCAACAACCTGATTCGATAGAGAGGTACGCGAGTCATACATGGTCATAAGCACACCATAGATGTCTAAGCCCTTGTTCAGACGTGATTTGACCATTTTCATTGACTCAAGCAGCTTTGTAACGCCCTCGAGTGCATAATACTCGCACTGGATCGGAATCAAAACGCTGTCTGCTGCTGTCAAGGCGTTGATAGTAAGCAGGCCGAGCGAAGGGGGACAGTCAATGAAAATAAAATCGAACTCGTCTTGAATCGGCTCAAGCAAATCTTTGAGGCGGGTTTCACGAGCGATTGCGCTTACGAGCTCAATTTCCGCGCCTGCAAGCTGAATTGTAGCCGGAATTACGAATACCTTTTTGCAATTTGTATCAAGAACAAGCGATTCTGCCGGCACATCATTCAACAATGCATCATAGATGCAGTGATCAAGGTCTTCTTTTTCAATTCCGAATCCACTAGTGCTGTTTCCCTGCGGATCAAAATCGACAATCAGTGTCTTACGACCCTGCTCACCCAGTGCTGCTGCAAGGTTCACAGCCGTCGTTGACTTACCGACGCCGCCTTTTTGATTGATGATTGCAATGATACGCGTGTCTTTTGCGCTCTTAGAACGTTTAACGTCGCGAAATCCCACGGTCCCTCCTGGTGTGTATTAAAGCTGTCAAACGGAGGATGTTTCACGTGAAACATTCCGATTCGATATCAACCGCCATGTTTCACGTGAAACACTGCAAGTTGTTAGTATCCATTATGTTTCACGTGAAACATCTAGGCAAGCGGATTCTTCTTTGCCATGCCATTTGCACGAGGCAATGAGACAGATGCTGGATGACTCTTCTTAAGAACAATGAACTCCCTGTGGCCCAAGCCCTCAGGCAAATCGATTGCGTCATTCAGAAGCAAAGTAAAGCCGCAAATCTTAGCTGCTGACATGCCGGAAGCAAGCTCCTCATCCGAAGGATTGCCCTTGGTGATAACAAATAGCCCTCCATCCTTGAGGAACGGAGCCGCATACTCAACAAGAATCGGTAGAGGGGCCAGTGCGCGGGCGGTTACGACAGAGAACTGCTTCTTATGGTTTCGAGCATATTCTTCAAGACGATCATGGACCGCATGAGCATGTTTCAATCCAAGAGCATGGACAAAGGAATTGACAGCATCAACCTTCTTGCCAACAGAGTCAATATAAGTAGCTTTACGATGCGTGGCTATGGTTAACGGAATACCAGGGAAGCCCGCACCTGTACCCATATCGAGCAAAGCTCCCTCAGGAGCCTTATTGATATAGGGGAGTAAAACAAGTGAGTCGAGGATATGAAGTACTGCAGCATCTTCTACGTTGAGAATACGGGTGAGATTGGTTGTCTTATTTGTTTCCAAAACCAAATCCAAATGCTTGATACATTTCCTCAGCTCAACATCAGTTACGCTCGAGGAATACTCTTTGCAATAGGAAGTTAGGCGACTCAACATCTCGTCAGCTTGCTGCTCAGTAAGTACTAACAACGAAAGCTCCTTTCTGACAAAAATCAGTGTATCGAGAACTTTTGACAAAAAAAGGGGACGTGGAAACCACGTCCCCTTAGCATAAGCTCGAGTAGATTATCGAGCAACAATCACCACATGGCGATCGGGGTCAGAACCCTCAGAATGAGTATCGACGGCATCATTGCCACGAAGTGCAATGTGAACCAGTCGGCGCTCGTAGGCATTCATGGGCGGAAGCGAAACACTCTTATGAGTGCGGATGGCACGCTCGGCAGCAGACTGAGCCATGGAGGCAACCTTGTCCTGTCGGCGGCTCTTGTATCCCTCAACATCCACTACAACCGGATACCTAAAGCCAAGCTTGCGGCTCACCAGCAAAGAGAACATAACCTGAAGGGCATCAAGGGTACGACCATGACGGCCAATGAGAACAGCAAGATCAGGAGCGGTAACATCCAAAATCAGCTCGCCCTCGTCACCCTCGTACTCATCAATAGGAGAGTTGGCGGCATCGAAGTGCGAAAGGATGGAACGCAGAATGGAAATCGCAACATCGGCGATGGTGTCGAGCTCCTCATCGGTCAGCTCTTCACCGGCCTTGTAGCGCTGTGCAATCTCGGGATAATCGCCCGCAATCTGCGGGGCAACCTCCTCAAGCATATCCTCGATGATCTCTTCAGACATAACGTACTCCAAAAGTTAGGTACCTAAATAAGATTGATATCCCGACTACTTCTTCTTGTGCGGGCGCGGCTTCTTCTCTCGACGAGTGACCTCAACCTGCAGCGGCGCGTTCTTAAGACGCTCCTCCTCATCGGCCTTCGCCTTGTCGATGACCTTCTGCGTCACAAAAATCTGCTGGATAACCTGCCAAGCAGACGAGACGTCGTAGTACAGCAGAACACCAACGGGAAGGCTCCAGCCCATCCAAAGCATCATGACTGTCATGACAACGGCCATCATACGCATGCTCTGGGCCTGCTGGCCGGTCTGGTTGCGCGACATATAGAGCTGCGGAATCAGGGTCAGGACGGCGAACAGGATCAGGCAGACCAGCGCAGGCAGTGCAACCATAAAGCCATCGGCAAAGGAAGCGCTCGGCGTGGTGGTCAGGTCGGGCAGGATATTGAAGAACGAGAACGTGCCCTCGTTAAAGTACTGCGGCAGGTTACGAAGCAGCGTAAACAGGGCAAACAGGATAGGCATCTGAATCAGAAGCGGCAGACAACCAGCCATGGGGTTGAACTTGTTCTCGCTGTAGAACTTCTGCATCTCCTCGGCCTGACGCTGGGGATCGTCGGCATAGCGCTCCTGGATCTCGAGCATCTTGGGCTGCAGCACCTGCATGCGAGCCGTCGACTTGGTCGACTTGAGCATAAGCGGCGTCAGCAGCAGACGGATGATGACCACCAGGATGATGATGGACAGGCCCCAGTCGACCGCAAAGGTCTGGATGAGCTTGAGCAGCTCGAAAAGGATGTTAACGATCCAATCCCACATGTAAGTTTTCCTCCGATAGCGAGTGCCCGCTAGGGCACAGGGTCATAACCGCCGACGTGCAGGGGATTGCAGCGAGCGATGCGCCTCACGGCAAGCCAGCAGCCTCTCAAAACACCGTACTTCTCAATCGCCTGGACGGCGTATTGCGAGCACGTTGGGTAATAAATGCAGGCGTCAGGCAATAAGGGCGAAATAACCTGTTGATATATGCGAATAGGAGCGATGGCAACACGTCGCAAAACGTGATTGCTCATCGCTCCTCCCCGGCAACGCCGGCGCGTTTCATAAGCGAACGCAATGCATTGTCCATCTCCTGCGGCGAGGAAACCCTCGTCTTGGGAGTTGCGAACAAGATGATGTCATAACCCGCAACGGGAAATCCACAGCTGCGGGCGGCCTCGCGCATCACACGCTTAGAACGGTTGCGCACGACAGCACAACCGAGCCGTTTAGCACCAACGAAGGCGACCCTTCCGGAGTCGCCTTCGCCAACCGATTCACATATGGTCATTCGAATCAGAGGGTGATTGAAACGACGCCCCTGACTGAACACATGCTCGAAATCTTGCCGAGACTTAATAGTCTTCATGCGAGATGTGTGTATCGCTGCTAGACAGTGAGACGCTTGCGGCCCTTGGCGCGACGACGGGCGAGCACGGCACGACCACCCTTGGTGGCCATACGGGCACGGAAGCCATGGGTCTTGGCACGCTTACGCTTATTAGGCTGATACGTACGCTTCATCTTAAGTTCCTCCTGCTGCATTTCGAGTGTCCGCGGGGGCGCGGACGCAGATATAGACACGTGAGCTTGAAGATTGTAGGGAAATCAATGTTCAAATGTCAAGAAATCAAAGGTAAAAGGTTGCGCAGTTCACACGGTTCCCCCATAAGCCGAGCTCGATTTAGCGGTGCATGGCAACTTTTCACGATATTTCATCGAGTTTTCAACAGGTCATGTTGGCAATGTTGAGAACTTTTCGTCCGTTTTCCAAAGTTTTCAACAGGTTTTGAAAAGTTGTCGAAAGATGAGAAACATTGCACGGTGAGCTACTATTTGTTCGAAACCTTTTGAAAGATTGCGAGCGGCATGTCTGACGACTTTTACACCATGGTCGATTCCGGAGACCCGGCACCCGACAACGAGCACATCACCGGCGTGCGCGAAGAGCGTAAGGAAGGCGAGCAGACGACCACGCAGGCGCCAAAAGCCATGTACGCCGCGCGCATCGCCGTCTATGACGACATGCTGTCGACACCGCGTGTGATCGTCATTGATCCGCAAGATGTCCGCACGTATTTGGAAGAGACGACCAACACCGTCTACCAGTGTATGAAAGAGCAAGGTGGCCACATCTCGCTCATGGTCATCCGCGAGATTGTCGAAAACTTTATCCACGCACACTTTGCCGAGCCCATCATCTCGATTCTGGACGGCGGAGACACCATCCGCTTTGCTGATCAAGGACCCGGCATCGACGACAAGGAGCGCGCTTTCGACTTTGGCGTTACCAGCGCAAACAGCAAGATGAAGCGCTATATCCGTGGAACCGGAGCAGGGTTTCCCATGGTGCAGGAGTATTTGGAAAACGCCGGCGGGGCCGTGTCCATCGAGGACAACATGGGCAACGGCACCGTGGTTACGGTAAGCCTGGACCCTAAACGCGTGCAGGAAATCGAACGCGCCGGCGGGCGCGGTGCTGCCGTGCGGCCCGAGACGGAGCAGCCCGCATATCCCCTGCCGGGAGCTTTTGCGCAGCAGCCCATGGCAACGCAACAGATGCAGCCCCGCGTGGGACAGATGCAGCAGCCCGGAATGCTTCCTACACAAGAGCCCCAGGCGGCGTCGATGTCGATGCCGCCAAACGTGCCAGAGGCCATGCCGCTGGCGGATCAGGATACAGCAGCAATGCAGCAGGCGACGGGGGCACCGGGTGGCCAGCAAATGGGCTATCAGCCGTACCAACAGGGATATCCATATCAGCAGATGCCGCCACTGGGGTATGGCCAGCAGTTCCCGCAGCAGTACCAGCAGGGATATCAGCAGCCGTACCAGCAGATGACGCAGCAGCAGTACAACCCCTGGGCCCAGCAGATGCCTCCGCAGCCTTACCACCAGTGGCCTCAAAGTTTTCAACAGCAAATGCCGCCGATGCAGAGTTCTCAACAACCAGCAGCTCAAATGATGTATCCTAATGCAGCAAATCAGTATGCGCAGCCACAACCGGACGTGTTCGTAAGCGATCGCGGCAACGCCGCGCTGGGCTATCTGGCGCAAAATCAAGCGTGCGGTGCTACCGATCTGGCGAGGGCGTTTGGAAACTCGGCCCCCACTTGGTCACGCACGCTCAATGACTTGGCGCAGGCCGGCTTGGTCATCAAGCATGGCCAGAAATACCATCTGACCGAACTCGGCGCCGCTCGCGTGCGAGCTCAGAGCTAAAGAACGGGAGAGACAGTGGACGAGGAAGCAAGCATCATCCTGGGGGATGCCATCGCCTTTTGCCAGCGCGACGGCCGAGATGCACGCCTCATCAACATGCTGGGGCAATCGCGCGCCATAAGCCTGACCGAAGATACGCTCACGATCGAGGCCCCCTCGCGCTTTGCCATCGCGCAGCTCAAAAAGCATCAGCCGACCATTGAGGCCTATCTGGAAGAAATCGCCTTTGCACCGATCGCGCTCGACATCGTGGCACCGCAAGGCGCCGCGACGGAATCCGCTGCCGCGACGGCGCCTGCCACGGCTCCCGCTGCTTCCCCGGCGGTGCCGGCCTCCGCAGGCGACGTGCCGACAATCGAGCACCAGCACAGCGATGTTTCCCGTGAAACCATGGCACCGTTGCCGACCGCGGCGGCGACGTCAACGAACGCACCCGTCACGCACATGCCCATCGCTCACGACGCAACGACGGGCGCGGATTCGGGCATTGCAATCAAGAACACGCTCTCGGCCGATGATTTTCGCCGCATGATGAACCAGATGAAGGGCGGAGCGCCAACTAAATCCACGCAAGCTGCGACCCCCGCTTCACCCATGCCAGCACCGACCGCGCCGGCCGAACAGAATACGGATGGAGCCCCGCTCGCCGCGAACTCAAAATTTACCTTTGAGAACTTTGTCTACGGCCCCGAGAACAGCCATGCCTATCGCTCGGCACTCAAGTTTGCCGCCCTCGCGGACGAGCGGGGCACGTGCACATCACTGTTCATCTACGGCAAATCGGGCCTGGGCAAGACGCACCTGCTGCTTGCCATCAAAAACGAGCTCGCCGAAAAGTCGCCCGAGATCAAGGTCAAGTATGCCAACTCCCAGGCATATCTGGACGACCTGATGACCGAGTTCGACCGCCAAAAGAAGAGCAACGCCCCCATCATGCAGGCGTACCACGGCGTGGACGTGCTCATCATCGACGACATCCAAAACATCATCGGCAAGCGCGCGAGCGTGGACTACTTTTTCCAGCTCATGGACGAGTTCATCCGCAACAACAAGAAGGTCGTCATCGCGGCAGACCGCGCCCCCAAGGACCTGAGCATGGACGAGCGTCTGACCAGCCGCTTCAACGCCGGCATGCTCTGCCTGGTCGCAGAGCCCAGCTACGAGATGAAATACAAGATCTTGCAGCGCTATTACGAGAACACCATCGTCGCCGCTCCCGAGGCAGGCGACGACTCGCTGCTGGCGGCCTATGGGGGCGACGGCGGGCACCTAACCGACGAGCACTTTAAACACATGGCCGAGGTCTCGGGCACCAACATCCGCGAACTCGAGAGCTTTTGCGAGCGCTGCGCCGGCGAGGCGGGCGACCGCGAGCGCGAGGGCGGGGAGCTCACCTTTGACGATATCGACGCCATCGCCAGCCAGTACTTTGACACATCGGCCAAAAAGATCAACGTCCAGACGGTTCAGTCCGTCATCGAAGAGCAGTACGGCGTGACACACGAGGAGCTCATCGGCCCGCGTCGCAACGCCAATATCGCCAAAGCACGCCATATCGCTATCTACCTGGCCATCGAGATGTGCGAGATGACGACCACGGCGGTGGGCGCCGAATTTGGCAACCGCAACCACTCGACCGTCAGCACGAGTTACAAAAAGGTCCAGAAGATGATCCAGGAAGACCGGACTGTTACCGAAGACCTCAAGTCGCTGCGCGATAAAATTACACTGCGCTCGTAGGTAAATGGACACAGCTGTTGAAAACTTGTCGAAACCACGGGCATAAGGTGTCTAAAACCCAACCCGCGGTGATGAAAAGTTTTGCGCAGGTTTTGAACGTGGAAAACCACCCCTGTTGCACACAGGTTGCTGTCGATTCTCTTTCTGGGTCTGACCTGCGTCTTTGGGAGTAATCAACAGTTTCGTCAGTGCTATTACTATTATTAAGATATTTATATCTATAGAAAGGTATTAAAAGATGAAGTTCACCGTCAGCCAGAGCTCGCTTACACAAGCCATCGGCGTCGTTATGAAGGGTGTCGCTTCGGCATCCACCCTCCCCATCCTGTCGGGCGTGCTCGTTAAGGCCCAAGACGGCATCTTGGAATTCCAGACCTCTAACTACACCATCTCGATCCGTCATCGCATCGCGGCGCATGTCGAAGAAGAGGGCGAGATGGTTATCCCCTGTAAGATGCTCTCCAATATCACCAAGACCCTCCCCGATGCCCCGGTCACCTTTGAGCTGTCCGAGCGCCAGGTGCTGATTGGTTGCGAGAAGAGCTCTTTTAGGCTGAACACGCTCGATGCCAATGACTTCCCCGAGTTTCCGGCCTATGCCATCGAGAGTGCCGTGGAGCTGCCGACCGATGTCTTGTCCGAAATGGTCGGCCGCGTGTGGCGCGTCACCTCGACCGACAAGGCTCGCCCCATCCTGGGCGGCGTGCACATGAAGGTCGAGAACAACACCGTACGCCTGGTGGCGACCGATTCCTTCCGCTTGGCCGTGTGCGATACGCAGGTCGAGACCTCGACCCTCGAGGGCTCCTTTGAGCTCAACGTTCCGGCTGACGCCTTTAACGACGCGCTGAACATCATGGCCAGCCAGGCGACCATCATGATCGGGGCTACCGACACCCAGGTCGTCTTCGAGGCCGGCAACACCACCTACGTGTCGCGTCGCATCGAGGGCGTGTACCCCAACTACAAGCAGCTCATCCCCGATTCGTGCGTGACGAGCGTCAAGATCGATGTCGCCGCCTTTAACGCCGCCCTCAAGCGCGTGGCCGTTATCGCGAGCGCCAACCCCGCCGTCAAGTTCGAGATCGATGTCGAGAACGGGCAGATGGGCCTGTCCTCCATTTCCAATGACCAGGACCTTGCGCAGGAGACGATCGATGTCGAGGCTGAGGGCGAGTCGGGTACCATCGCCTTCAACTACCACTACATCTTCGGCTGCCTCAATGCCCTGTCCAAGGAGAAGGAGATCACGCTGGAGCTCAAGAGCTACTCGCAGGCGGGCATCTTCAAGTCCTACGACAAGATCAACTACCTGTACCTGGTCATGCCGGTCCGCATCTAGCGCTGCGCCATGACCATGTTCGCCCGCGATCTTTCCGTCGCGCACTACCGCAGCTTCGATAGCTATCGCCTTGCCCTGGACGAGGGCGTGACGATACTTGCGGGACCCAACGCGGCGGGAAAGACCAATCTCATAGAGGCGCTGCAGCTGCTGACGAGCGGCGCCTCGTTTAGGCATCCGACCGCAGCCGAGCTCGTCCATGACGGCGTGGGCTCGTGCAAGATCGAGCTGAGGCTCGAGGGCGACGGCCGCGTGCTTGATATGGGATTGAGCGCGGAGGACGGTAAGCGCTCGTTTAGTCGCAACGGCAAGAGATGCTCTGCCGCCGGTGTGCGCGGGATTCTGCCGAGCGTGCTGTTTTGCCCCGACCATCTGGACATGGTTAAGCGAGGCGCCAGTGTGCGCCGCGCCGCCCTCGATGACTTTGGCATGCAGCTGAGCGCGCGTTATGCCGATCTTGCGAGCACCTATGGGCGCTGCGTGACCCAGCGTAACGCCCTGCTCAAGGAGACCTGGTGCTGTCGCGAGATGCTCGGCGCGTGGAACGATTCGATTGCTCGCGCGGGCTCGGCCCTGCTCGTGCACCGGTTGGCCCTACTCGACCGGCTGGCGGGCCATGTGCACACTGCCTACGGGCAAGTGGCGTCCGGCGAGGCTGCCAACGTGACCTATGCGTCCACGCTGGGGGATTTGCCCCAGGTCGAGGATCGCGAAGAGCTGAAGGGTTGGGCGTACGAGCGCATGCTGGCCGCCCTTGACGAGCATGCCGACGAGGAAATTCGCCGCGGCGTGACGTTGGTGGGACCGCATCGCGACGAGATCGAGTTCACCGTGGCGGGTCGCTCCGCCCGTTCATTTGCCAGCCAAGGACAGCAGCGCACGCTGGTACTGTCCTGGAAGGTGGCCGAGGTGGCCGTGGCTCGCGATGTCCTGGGCACCGCCCCGCTGCTGCTTTTGGACGACGTGATGAGCGAGCTCGACGGCGAGCGTCGCGGCGCTTTCCTGCGGCTGATCGGCGATGATATCCAGACGGTCATAACTACGACCAACCTGGGGTACTTTACCGATGACCTGCTTGATCGAGCCAAGGTGGTGAGCATGGGTGAGACGTGCTAATTACGAGCGCGAGAGCGAGACAGTCGCCTTCAGTGGATTTTTGAACGCAGAGCGCCAGCGCATCCTGGCGGCTGCAACGCCTAAGCGCCGTGCGCAGATGGAGGCCGCCGAGGAGTCGCGCGCGGTCTATCGCGCATGGAACGCGGTGTGCTCGGGCACGCGCGAGGGACGGCATGTGACGGGGCTGCGCTACCTGCCCGAGTCCAATGAGCTGCTGGTGTATCTCGACTCGCCCTCGTGGACGCAGGAAATGACGCTGTTGCGCGAGATCATCCGTGCGCGCATGGAGCGCGCCGGTGCGCATGTGGACGGCCTGGTGTTCAAAACCACCGCGCCCGGTCACACGCCGCCCGCCGCCAA
>CABMOY010000007.1 GCA_902388345.1 uncultured Collinsella sp. | reverse complement strand
TTCGGCGGCATGACCAGAAGGTCAATGCCGCCTCGTTTCAAGGCACCTTGCTCGCTCTGGCGGGTTTTCGCTGTCGTTGCCAAAACACCGGCGTTGTCGGAGTAGTCGTTGGGGACGTTCTTGTTTGACTAGTCGTTTAAGAACGTCCCCAACGACTATCCCTTACGACAGTTCGTCGGCTACTTGGTGCTCGTAGAAGGCTTCTACTACGGCGTTGAAGTCGCGGGCGAAGTCTTCCATGGTGCCGTGCCAGGTGGCTCGGCCGGGTTTTCCCTGGCCAACATAGGCGGTTTGGATGCCGCAGGCGGGGCTGGGGAAGTCGCGCTTGGGGTCGTTGCCCACCATGAGGACCTCGTGTGGCTCGAGTCCCATCACCTGAAGCTGCTCGAGATAGTAGGTGGCATCGGGCTTGCAGCGGGTGGTGTTTCCCATGTGCGTGACGAGCTCAAAGGGGGCGTCGGCCAGGTCGCCCCAACCCATGCGGCACTCGATGGCTCCCTGCGGAAAGCTGGGGTTGGTGAAGAGCGCGCAGCGCAGCCCTGCGTCCCGTACGGCCTGAAGCGCGGCGTGTGCGCCCGGCATGGCGTGGGCGCTGATGACATCGTCGTTCTTGTACGGAAGAACTTCTCGGTCGTAGTAGGTAAACGCTTCGTAGATGAGTGGGTCCGAGAGGCAAATGCCGCACCGGCGCTCAACCTCTTCTTGGTAGAACTCCAGATTGGTGCGATTATCCGTGCCGCTGCGGCGGTTGGCGTTGAGGTCGACCAAGATGGTGCCGAGCCGTGCCATCGTGCCACCGCGGCTGCGTCGTCCGATATCTGCAAGCATCGACGAGACATCCTTAAAATAGCGAAGGATGAACGCGTTGAGGTTGATGCTAAGAAGCGTCTCGTCCATATCGAAAACGACTGCTTTGAGCACGCGGGCACCTTTCTCGAAAAATCGTTCCAGAATCGTTGGCTCCGAATACTTTACTCCAAAGCCGTATGCCCAACTGCTTATCGTCAGCTTGTGGAGACAGTCGTTCACAAGATTGCGAAAAAGTCTCCATACGAGTAAAAAATGGCAGTTCACGCTTGAAATCGAAGTGATTTCCCCGTAACCTATACGAACGTGATTGCATAAGCGTCACATTAGTATCTGTCGGCTCCCGAGTGTTCCTAAACGTTGTGTGCTTGTCGCACCCTTCTGTAGGTCCTAGCAATCGGGGCCCCGTAGTTCGAAAGGGGTCCACCTTTGAGTGAGATTCAGAACTCGTCCATTTTCTCTCTTGACGATGTCAACGAGGAGGAGATGAACAACCTCATCGACGGTACGATTACCGACTTTGATGAGGGCGATCTCGTTAACGGCACTGTCGTTAAGATCGAGCATGACGAGGTGCTCGTTGACATCGGATTCAAGTCCGAGGGCGTTATCCCGGTCCGCGAGCTGTCCATCCGTAAGGACGCTAACCCTGCAGACATCGTTGCACTTGGTGATCCCATCGAGGCTCTGGTCCTTCAGAAGGAGGACAAGGACGGTCGTCTGGTCCTGTCCAAGAAGCGTGCCGAGTACGAGCGTGCTTGGAACCGCATCGAGGAGAAGTTCAACTCCGGCGAGAACGTCGAGGGCGAGGTTATCGAGGTTGTCAAGGGCGGCCTGATTCTCGACATCGGCCTGCGTGGCTTCCTGCCCGCTTCTCTCGTCGACCTCCGTCGTGTCAAGGACCTCACCTCCTACATGGGCACCCGCATCGAGGCCCGCGTCATCGAGATGGACCGCAACCGCAACAACGTCGTCCTCTCCCGTCGCGTCGTGCTCGAGGAGTCTCGTAAGGCCGAGCGCTCCGAGATCCTGTCCAAGCTCAAGTCTGGTATGCGTCTCCAGGGTACCGTTTCCTCCATCGTCGACTTCGGCGCTTTCGTCGACCTCGGCGGTATCGACGGCCTCATCCACATCTCTGAGCTCTCCTGGAACCACGTCAACCATCCTTCCGAGGTTGTCAAGGTCGGCCAGGAGGTCGAGGTCGAGGTTCTCGACGTCGATCTCAACCGCGAGCGCATCTCCCTGGGTCTCAAGCAGACCACCGAGGATCCGTGGCGCGCACTGGTCAAGAAGTACCCCGTCGGCGCTATCGTCGAGGGCACTGTGACCAAGCTTGTCCCGTTCGGCGCTTTCGTCGACCTGGGCGAGGGCATCGAGGGCCTGGTGCACATCTCCGAGATGGCCAACAAGCACGTCGATCAACCTTCTCAGGTCACCCACGTGGGCGACAAGGTTCAGGTCAAGGTCATGGAGATCGACCTCGACCGTCGTCGTATCTCCCTGTCCATGAAGTCCGCTGCTGAGACTCTGGGCGTCGAGATCGAGGTTACCCCGCTGCCTTCTGAGAAGAAGGACGAGGAGACCGACGCCGAGTAAATCGGTTTGACGATCACTTGTTTTAAGGGATCCGTCCGCAATGGACGGGTCCCTTTTTTGCATTTGTTGCTGAGGTACGCGATGCTGCCCGTGCGCAATGCTGCCCTGGCTGTTCGCAGACTATTGGGTTGTCGGTGCATGAAAAATGCCGACATCCCGCCTCGGGGAGGAGGCGGGAACGCACCGAGTAGACGGAGGGGGTGCGGAGCGCGGTCGCGTCTCGACTGGCGACGTTGCCCATCGACACCCCTATTGTACTGCATAGCGCGGTTCTTGGTTTATCGTGTCGAACGCTTGTGTTGTGCCATTGCCTGCGGCAACGGTGTGCTACACTCTTGCACTACTGAGTGGGCCAGACGGTCGCGCGATGTGCTGCTTGCGGCACGCGTGAGGAAAGTCCGGGCTCCAGAGGGCGGGATGCCGGCTAACGGCCGGGCGGAGTGATCTGACGGAAAGCGCCGCAGAAAAGAAGACTCCCACCTGCGCCGCAAGGCGTAAAGGGAAAAGCTGAAACGGTGGTGTAAGAGACCACCAGCGTCGTGGCAACACGGCGGCTTGGCAAGCCCCATCCGGAGCAAGCGCGAATAGGAACGCTATGGGCCGGCCCGGTCCGCGTTCGGGTAGCGTGCGTGGAGCTGCACGGTAACGTGCAGACAAGATAAATGACCGTTCACGACAGAACCCGGCTTATAGGCCCACTCAGCTTTCTTGTTGACGCTGCGACGGCGTCAGCTGGCCGATTTGGCGCTCATTCGTCGGTCGCCGCCATAAGGCGTGCTCCCTCCTCTTTCGGGCCAAATCGACTCAGCTGGCGCCGTCTCGCTGTTTTTGCCTGGTCATCAGCGACCCCATTTTTGTTGCAAACTTGTCTTTCAAGGCACCTTGCTCGCGCTGACGGGTTCTCGCTTTCGTTGACGGATTCATCGGCGGCTCCATTCTTTTCGCCGGGGTTATCGGTACGGCCTTTGCCGTATTATTGAGGCTGTTTGTTGCTGCGCTTTATTTTGTTGAGGGGCTTTGTTGGACAGCTATTTTACTCTGCAATCGAATATTGAGGCTTCGGGCGAGTTTGTGGACCGCAAGAGCCGGTTTATTGCCCAGCTGGTCCATATTGAGTCCGAGGATGAGGCGAATGCCTTTATCGAGATGGTTCGCAAGCGCCATTACGACGCTCGACACAATGTTCCCGCGTGGATTTTGGTCGATGGACGCGAGCGCCAGAGCGATGACGGTGAGCCGAGCCGCACGAGCGGTATGCCGACGCTCGAGGTGTTGCGCGGTGCAGGGCTCAAAAATGTTTGCTGCGTAGTGACGCGCTATTTTGGTGGCACGTTGTTGGGGCCTGGTGGCTTGGTACGCGCCTATACCGCGGCGACGCAGGCGGCGGTGGCCGCGGCTCAGGAGGCCGGGCAGATCGTCGAGATGACGAGCGTCGTGCCTGTTGACGTGCACGTGGCCTATCCGCAGTATGAGCAGGTGCTTCGTTTGGCGCAGGATTCGGGTGCCAAGGTTTCGGATACCGATTACGCGGATGCCGTGACAATTCATTTGGTGTTTAAGGCGGGGGAGCAGGAGCCGTTTTGCGCTAAGATGCGCGAGCTTATGGCGGGGCGCGAGGAGATTGAGGCCGGCGCTCCCGAATTTGCCGAGTTCTAACGGCGACGGCCGGCGTGCTTTTGGATGGATCCCAAACGCGCCGGCCGTCGTTTTATGCTGCTGCCGTCTACTCGGCGAGCTGCTTTAGCACATCGCAGGCGATCTCGACGGCATCGTCGATGCAACCGGGGCAGCTGCGGAGCGGACCCTTGTCCGATCCGATGCCCTTGAGCGTACCGCAGACGGTCGTCGTGTTCTTCTCGCCAAAACGCTTGGCGATTTCGCGCGACAGCTTGTAGGTCTGGCCCTTGGTCTTGGGATTTTCCATGCCGTCGCTCATTACAAAGCCCATGATGGCCACGGCGCCCGAGATGGCACCGCAGGTTTCGGTCATGCCGCCCATGCCGGCGCCAAAGCCCTCGGTGAGGGTAAAGGCGACCTGGGGGTCGAGCCCGACGGCGGGCGCGAGCGTGCAGGCGACGGCCTGTGCGCAGTTAAAACCACGGGCGTGGTATTCGGCAGCCTGTGTCTGACAGGCGTTGATGTCGAGCTGGGCCGTATCGATTTGCTTCATCGTTGTCTCCTTGGTCACGGTGTACCCGCCTATGGTACCCGTGCCGGTACATGTAACCATCGAGAGCTCCATCTATGCCTCATTTCTATCTATCGAACAAATGCCTAAGGTTGAGACAAACACCCTTGATGCATTTGTCTCATAACCTACCTTGGGGATGGGTTGAGAGGGGTGCAGGGTAGCGGTATCGTGAACCGAATAAAACTAAAACCCAGGCAAGGGAGTTGGATATGAGCGAGCAGACCATCGGTACCACGTGTGTTCAGGGCGGTTATCGCCCGGGCGATGCAGAGCCGCGTCAGGTGCCTATCTACCAGTCAACCACGTGGAAGTACGACACGTCCGAGCACATGGGCAAGCTGTTTGACCTGGAGGAGTCGGGCTACTTCTACAGCCGTCTGCAGAATCCCACGTGTGATCTGGTTGCCGCCAAGATCTGCGAGATGGAGGGCGGCACTGCTGCGATGCTCACGAGCTCGGGCATGGCTGCGAACTTCCTCGCGATCTTTAACGTGGCCGGTGCCGGCGATCACGTGGTCGCGAGCTCTGCCATCTACGGCGGTACCTACAACCTGCTTGCCCATACCATGGGCCGCATGGGCGTTACCTGCACGTTCGTTGCTCCCGACTGCACCGATGAGGAGCTGGAAGCAGCCTTCCGGCCCAACACCAAGCTCGTCTTTGGCGAGACCATCGCCAACCCCGCCCTCGCCGTGCTCGATATTGAGCGCTTTGCCAAGGCCGCGCATGACCACGGCGTGCCGCTGATGGTCGACAACACCTTCCCGACGCCCGTGATGTGTCGTCCTTTTGAGTGGGGTGCCGATATCGTCACGCACTCCACGACCAAGTACATGGACGGTCACGCGGCCTACCTGGGCGGTGTGATTGTCGATCACGGTCAGTTTGACTGGATGGCCCATGCTGACAAGTTCCCGGGTCTCACCACGCCCGATGAGAGCTACCATGGCGTGACCTATGCCGAGAAGTTCGGTCGCGAGGGTGCCTTCATCACCAAGGCCACCGCGCAGCTCATGCGTGACCTTGGCCCCATGCAGAACCCGCAGGCGGCCTTCTTCCTGAACAGCTCGCTCGAGAGCCTGCATGTGCGCATGCCGCGTCATTGTGAGAACGGCCTGGCCGTTGCCAAGTTCCTGCAGAGCCATCCCAAGGTACGCTTTGTGAGCTATCCGGGCCTGGAGGGCGACAAATACTATGACCTGGCTCAGAAGTACATGCCCAACGGTACTTGTGGCGTCGTGAGCTTTGGCTTTAACGGTGGTCGCGCGGCGGCCGAGACTTTCATGAAGAGCCTCAAGCTCGCCCAGATCGCCACGCATGTGGCCGACGCCCGCACTTGCTGCCTGCATCCCGCTAACGCCACGCATCGCCAGATGAACGATGAGGAGCTCATCGCCTGTGGCATCTCCGCCGACATGGTGCGCCTGTCGTGCGGCCTCGAGGACACGGCCGACCTGATTGCCGACCTTGAGCAGGCTCTCGAGCAGTGCTAGGCTAGCGTTCGCATAAGTCGCCGATGCCGACAGAGGGCTTCGGCGACCTTTACGTTCCGATTCCGTAGGCGGGACCCCAATCGCGGCTGTTTGCAGGCGATTGGGGCCCCGTTTTTGTGTTGCGCCACTCGAAAGGATGGATATGGAGAAAACCGCAGAGCAGCTTCGCCGCGAGCACATTGCCCTAGAGGGCGACACCCATGGCAAGAACAAATGGGCGATTCTGTTTACCGTGCTCATCATGACGTTTATGGCGTGTCTGGATTCGACCGTCGTGACCGTGGCACTGCCCGTGATGCAAAAGGAGCTGGGCGTGGGCCTCGACCGCATCCAGCTGGTGAGCTCGGTGTATCTGCTTGCGACATGCGTGGCTATGCTGCCGTTTGGCCGTCTGGGCGACGTGCGCGGCAAGGTGGGCGTATTCCAGCTGGGCGTCATCGTCTTTACGGTCGGCTCGCTGCTGTGCGGCCTTTCGGCCTCGCTCGAGGTTCTTATCCTGGCACGCATTGTTCAGGGCGTCGGTTGCGCGGCGGCCATGGCCAACAACATGGGAATCATCACCGAGTCGTTTCCGGCGCGCGAGCGCGGTCGTGCTATGGGTATCCTCGCGACCTTTGTGGCCCTCGGCATGATGTGCGGCCCCGTGCTGGGCGGCATGCTGGTGGCAAGCTTTCCCTGGGAGAGCATCTTCCTCATCAACCTGCCCATTGGCGTCATCTCGTTTATCGTGGGGCTTTACACACTGCCGCATGTTAAGCCGGAGGCCGGCGAGCGCCCCATGTCGCTGGCGGAGGCCGCGCGTCGCTGCTTTGCGAGTTCGGCTTTTACGATTAACTTGGCATGCATGCTTATTGTGTTTATCGGCATCGGTGCATCTGAGTTTGTGCTGCCGTTCTATTTCCAGGATGCCCATGGCTTTAGCTCCGATATTTCCGGACTGCTCTTTTTGGCGCTGCCGATGGTGAATGCCTTTATCGGGCCGCTTTCGGGTACGGTTTCGGACCGTGTTGGCTGCGAGGGTCCCACGGCGGTCGGCCTGGGTGTGTACGTATGCGGTCTCTTTGCGGTAAGCACGCTCGACGAGCACTCCTCCATCCCTGTGATCGTGTGCTGTGTCGCGTTTATGTCGTGCGGCACGTCGATTTTCCAGAGCCCCAATAACTCCCTGTACATGGGCTCGGCTCCGCGTGAGGCGCTTGGCTTTGCGGGCAGCTTGAGCAGCTTGGCGCGCTATGCGGGCATAGCGCTGGGTATTACGGCGGCGTCGCGCATCCTGTATGGACAGACGAGCGCGGCGATGGGCAAGACGGTCACGAGCTATGTGGCGGGTCGTCCGGACGTGTTCCTCTTTGGCTTCCGTTTGGTATTCTACGTGCTGATGGCCGTTGCTACCGTGGGCTTTGCGCTCACATTGGTACGTTTGGTGAGGACGCGCACCCGGCATTAGCGTGTTGGGAGGCTGTCTGCCACGAATCGGGCCTATCTACTGGTCTTGCAGCTTTATGGTGCGATGCGGCTTGTGGGGCGGGCGGGGGTCGGTCCGTGGTAGACTATCGAACAATGTTTATTAATCGCGCGGTATCGTTGCCGCGAGAAGGGGTTGCGCCATGCAGGAGCTTGAGGATCGTATTCGCCATGACGGCATCGTAAAGGCCGGTAACGTCCTTAAGGTTGATGCCTTCCTCAACCACCAGTGCGACGTTGAGCTGTTCGACCACATGGGTGCCGAGTGGGCCCGTCTGTTCGAGGGTGTCGAGATCAACAAGATCCTGACCATCGAGGCTTCGGGCATTGGCATGGCTTGCATCGCAGCTCAGCATTTTGGCGGCGTGCCGGTAGTCTTTGCCAAGAAGGCACAGTCCATCAACCTTGACGGCGAGCAGTATGCCACGACCATCTACTCCTTTACCAAGCAGAAGGAGTACCCGGTCATCGTTGGCAAGCGCTTCCTGTCCGAGGGCGACAAGGTTCTGATCATCGACGACTTCCTGGCCAACGGCTGCGCGCTCGAGGGTCTTATCAAGATCTGTGAGGCTGCGGGTGCCGAGGTGTCCGGTATTGGCATTGCGGTGGAGAAGGGCTTCCAGGGCGGTGGCGATAAGCTCCGCGAGCGCGGCTTCCGCGTTGAGAGCCTGGCCCGTATCGCCGATATGGACTGCGAGACCGGCGAGATCACCTTCGCCTAAGCGCGCAACACAAGCGATTGGTATGCGATGTGACAAAGGGACTGTCCCTTTGTCACATTTTTTGTATGAGGGGAGGTGTTGATATGGATGAGAACAAGATGGGATGGCGCGAGTATGCGCGCTACGCCGAGATGTCGGTCGAGGAGTTGGCGCGCGATTGCGAGGTGCAGGTGTTTCGCGCGACGGGTCCGGGCGGACAAGGCGTGAACACGACGGACTCGGCGGTGCGCATGAAGCATGGGCCCACGGGAATTACCGTGACGGCGCGCGAGAGCCGCAGTCAGTTCCAAAACCGTAGTAGCTGCCTACGTAAGCTGCGCGCTGAGCTTGAGCGCTGCGGACGTCCACCGCGCCGACGCGTAAAGACCAAGGTGCCTCAGCGCTCTCGCCAGCGCAGGCTCAATGATAAGCACTTCAACGCCATTAAAAAGGCCAACCGTCGCAAGCCGGGCAGCGACGAATAGCCTCTTCATAAGTTGCGGTGAAATAGGGATTGTTTTCCGGCTTTAGCTGCATAAACAGTCCCTATTTCACCGCAACTTAGGTGGGGCTAGCGGGTGGGGTGCCAGACTTCGAGAGCGGCGGGAAGGACGTCGACCTCGATGCGCGAGGCGACAATGGGCTCGCCGTCGGCCTGAATGGGGTAGTCGGGCTCCTCAAAAGTGAGCTCGGCATGGCGGCATCGGCGCATGCGAACCGGTGGCAACTTGGTATGGTGGCCGTCCTTGGCCGAAAGGAACATGGGCAGGGCAACCGCGCGAGGGGCAGGGCCGCATGCGTAGCAGACGTCGAGCATGCCGTCGCAGGGGTCGGCATCGGGGCAGATGCGATAGCCCGAGCCATACGTGGGGCCCAGCTGAATCGCCATGATGATTGCCCTCACGCGCTCGGCGGGCGCCCCGTCAAAGCTGACTGCCATGGGGTAGTTGCGATAGCGCAGGCCAAACTGCTCAAGTCCCGAGAGGGTATAGAGCGGCGCGCCCGTCAAACCGGTCTTTTTGCGCAGCTCGGTGGTGCCCAGGCCGATGGCGGCATCGATGCCGACCGAAAGCGTCTGGTCGTAGTACTCAACGGCAGCCTCGCCGCTGCCGCTCGCAGGGCTCCACGAGCGAATGCGCCCGATGTCCTGACGCTGCAGCTCGCAGGTGAGCAGCGCGCCAAAATTCTTGCCGGAGAAATCATCGATGCCGAGCGTTTGGGCAAAATCGTTGCCGGAACCTACGGGCAGGACGGCAAGAGCGGGGCGGGCGTTCTCCTTTTGCGTCATAAGCCCGTTGACGACCTCGTGGATCACGCCGTCGCCGCCGAGTGCGATAACGGTACGATAGCCCTGAGCCTGTGCGGCAAGCTCCTTGGCATGTCCCATGCGCTCAGTCAGCACCAGGTCAAACTGGGATGCGCGTGCAGTCATGTCCAAAAAGCGCTGCAGGCGCTCGGCAACTTCGCGCGCCGCACCCGACTGGGCGGCTGGGTTGGCGATGATGAGCGTGCGACCAAAATCAGTTACGTGCATGGGGCGACTCCCGGCGTGTGACATGACGGTGCGGTCGCGCTCAGGTCGAATTGCCCCCGATTGTGGCTGCACGGCGATTATTACATCTACTCTATCAGGTCGTTGTGGCGCTCGATAGCATCCGCTACCGTACCGCCCTCATCCACAATAAGCGAACGGCGCTTGGGAGAGATGATGCGCTGGGCAGGGTACACGCCGCGGTGGCCGCCGACAAGATAGCTGATAAACGCCACGATCACGAAGAAGCCGGCTGCCGTGCCGTGGAACAGGTCGATGGCCATCATACAGGTGGTGATGGGCACGTTAAGGCCGGCGCAGAACACGCCGAGCATGCCGAGAGCCGCCAGAAAGCTGGGGTCGATTCCGACGAGGCAGCCGATCCAGCCGCCGAGCGCCGCACCGATGCCAAACAGAGGCGTGACCTCGCCGCCTTGGAAGCCGGCGCCCAGGGTGAGCGCTGTAACGGCCAACTTGATGGCTGCGTCCGCCAGGGTGGTGTTGCCTGCAAATCCGGCGCCGGAAAGCCACGTGGAAAGGCCGGCGTAGTCCCAGGCGTCGAGGAGGGCATAGGCGGCCAAAACCACGAGCGCGCCCACGAGTGCGCGAGCAAGGTAGTTGGTGATAAAGCGACCGTACAGGCTTTTGACGGTTCGAACCGACCAGGCAAAGAGGCGTGCCGTCAGACCGAAGATAATGGCGCTGATAACAACGATGGCAACCGTCCGTGGTGTCATGTTGGGAACGCTGGCGATGACATTCGCTTCGTACTCGGTACCCAGGGCGAGTGATGTAAAGTAGCCGGTAAACGAGGCGACCAGACAGTAGATGCCCGCGGTGTAGTCGATCTTGCCGATAAAACACATCTCCATGCCAAAGAACGCGCCGGCAAGGGGCGAACCGAATACGGCGCCAAAGGCCGACGAGATGCCGGCGAGCATGAGGTCGTGGTGGTCATGCTTTTTGAGGTGGGCGAGGCTCGAGATGTTGCTGGCGATGGTGCCGCCAATCTGTACCGCGGCTCCCTCGCGACCGGCCGATCCGCCCGTTAGGTGCGTGAGCGTGGAGCAGACGAAGGTGAGGACGGCCATGCGCATATGGATGAGACGTGTGCCCAGAGCGGAGTCGATGACCAGGTTGTTGCCTCGTTTGGCGGCAAGGCCGTGGTTTTTGTACACCCATGCGGTGGCCATGCCCACAACGGGAAGCAGCGCGTAAATCCATGCATGGTGCTCGCGATAGTCGGTCGCGATATTCAGCGAGGCCAAAAACGCCCAAGCGGCAACGCCCATGGCGAGCGAGACGATGACGACGAGTGCGAGCAACTTGGCGCTTGCGAGTAGGTTGCGGACATTGCGGCGCGTGTCGGCAGCTAAGAGATGCTCGGAGCGGGTGATCTGATGCCTGCCTGCCATGATGACGTCGTTCAGGGAGAAAAAACCGCCGTCGTCGAGCGGCTGGGAATGATCCTGCGCCTCGTTTGCGCTTTCGGGTTTGTCGTTATGAGCCATATGTTCCTCTTTTAGGTTGTAACGCAAGCATTATAAAACGCGGTAAACGCGACGAGCCGGTGGGTTGGTTTCCATTCTGTTTCGCGGCCTGCAACCGACAGGTGTATTTGCGGGTACAGGCCGAGTCGCGGTCGTGCGTCGGGGGATTATACTGAGACAAGCATAAAGAATCGGCGCTCCTGTTGTGCGCCGTGGCATTAAGAGGTGCATATGGCAGAGAAACTCATTCCGCTGGAGGACGCGCAGTCGATTGTTCTGTCGCATGTTGTTCCGACGGATCTCATCGAGATTCCCGTGTGGCAGGCCGCCGGTCTTCCCTTGGCCGAGGACGCGGTGGCCGATATCGACATCTCGCCGTTTGCCAACAGCGCTATGGACGGATATGCCGTGCGCTCGGCGGACTTGGTGCAGGCGTCTGGCGAGGCGCCGGTGACGCTCGACGTTATCGGACACGAGGCCGCGGGCCATGTGTTTGAGGGCGCAATCGCCCCGGGCGAGGCGGTCCGCATCATGACGGGTGCGCCGGTGCCCGAGGGTGCGGATGCCGTGGTGAAATACGAGATTGTCGAGGTGCTTGACGGCAATGGCAACGAGGGCTCACGCGTGAGCTTCTCGGCGCCTGCCAAGGTGGGGGAGAACGTTCGCTCTGCCGCCGAGGAGGCTCATGCCGGCGATGTTGTGATGCACGCCGGCGAGGTCGTGGCTCCGGCGGGCGCCGGCCTACTGGCAAGCGCCGGTTACGCTAGCGTGAAGGTCCATGCCGCTCCGCGCGTGGGCATTATCTCGCTGGGCACGGAGCTGGTCGCGCCGGGTGAGCTGCCGGCGCGCGGTCAGATTCGCGATTCCAACTCCTCGGCGTTAATGGCCGAGGCATTCGATGCCGGCGCCGAGCCCGTGTTCTACGGCATTGCGCCCGATGATGAGCAGGCGATTGCCGAGCTGGTGCATCGTGCCGTGCAGGAGTGCGATTTTGTCATTACGAGCGGTGGCGCCTCGGCGGGTGATTACGATTTCGTGACGGCGCTCGTCCGGCGCGAGGGCGAGGTGCTGTTCGATCGCATCTCGATGCGTCCGGGCAAGGCCATTACGTTTGGCTTGCTTGGGGGTAAGCCGTATTTGGGGCTTTCGGGCAATCCCGCAGCGGCGTATGTGGGCTTTGAGATGCTCGCCCGCCCGGCGATTCGCAAGATGCGCGGATTTGCCGAAGGCATGCGTCCCGTGCAGCAGGCGATATTGACGCACGGCGTGAAGAAGCGCCAGGACCGACGCTTCTTCGATCGCGCGACGGTTTTGCGCGACCCCGAGACCGGTGAGCTGCTGGTGACCGAGGCCAAGACGCAGAATTCGGCGCTGCTTGGAACTATGCAGCGTGCGAACTGCCTGCTGTGTATTGACGAAGGACCGTGCGAGCTCAGGGCGGGAGATGTCGTGGACGTTGTTCGCGTCGACCTGCCCGAGGGAACGGTGCTATAGGGGGAACGCTATGGAGTTGAAGATTTCGATCGTGACGTGCTCGGATACGCGCGATTTTGCGCAGGACGAGGCGGGTGTCGCGCTCGAGGAACTTATCGAGGCGCAGGGATGGACGGTCGCCTCGCATGTGGTCGTGCGCGACGACGTCAGCGAAATCGGTGATGCCATTGTGGAAGCCGCCGATGCGTGCCACGCCAATGTCGTGCTCACCTGTGGCGGCACGGGGCTTTCGATGCGCGACGTGACACCCGAGGCGACGCGTGCCGTCTGCGACCGCGATGTGCCGGGTATTGCAGAGGCAATCCGTGCGTATTCCATGACCAAGACACGCCGCGCTATGCTCTCGCGCGCCGTGTGCATGCAGCGTGGGTATACACTTGTCATCAACTTTCCGGGATCTACGAAAGCGGCCCGCGAAAGCTGGGAGGCCGTGAGCGACCAGCTGGAGCATGCGGCCCAAATGACGGCGGGCGGCGGGCACGCCAAATAAGCGGTTTACCTGCGGCGGGGCGACCTGAACGGCTGCTCCGCCTTTGTTTTCCGCCGAAGCGACGCCAAGGTGTATGGCAACTCGAAACTATATTCTCTGGCGAGAATAATTTCTCACTATCATTATTCTCGCAGAAGTATAATCTGATTGCAGATTAAAGCCCGCGGTGGGGTACCCGGGCACAAGATCCGAAAGGGTTGAACATGTTCGATATGGTTTCTCGCCGCGGATTCGTCTCGCTTTCTGCTGTCGCCGCTGCCGGTCTTGGGCTTGCCGGCTGCTCGAGCAACAAGGCGTCCGAGCCGGCCGGATCTGTTACCGGTTCTGCTAAGGCATCTTCCAAGAAAGCTGTCGAGCTTCAGGTCTTTGCTGCCAACTCACTTGAGAAGGCCCTTCCCGAGGTCCAGGAGCTCTACACCGACCAGACCGGTACCACGTTTGCCGACACGCAGTTTAAGGCCTCCGGCGACCTTGTCGAGCAGATGCGTGCCGGTGCCACGGTTGACGTACTCATCACGGCCTCCAAGGGCACCATGGACGACGCCGAGGCCGCCGGACTCGTCGATGCCGACACCCGTGAGGATATGTTCGTCAACGACCTTGTGATCATTCGCGCCGAGGGCTCCGACACCAAGGTCGAGGTCATCGACGACGTCGCGAATCTGGACGGCAAGATCGCCATTGGCGACGCCAAGACCGTTCCCGCCGGCAAGTACGCCAACCAGGCCCTGGCCTCCGTGGGCCTCTACACCGGCACCGAGGGCGACGACGGCGAGTATGCTCCCGAGATCGCCGACAAGGTCGCGCTGGCCGACAAAGTTGGTACCGCCGCCGCCTATGTGTCCACAGGCGACTGCGTGGCCGGTTTTGTCTACAGCTCCGATATCTTCCGTTACGACGGCATCGAGGAGGCCTTCGTGTGCCCCGAGGATTCGCACAAGCCCATCGTGTATCCGGGTGCCGTTGCAGAGAGTTCCGAGCACGCCGACGAGGCCAAGGCGTTCATCGACTTTTGTCTGACCAACAAGAAAGCTCAGAAGATTTGGGCTAAGTACGGCTTTGAGCTTTCCGCGTAGTGCGGCTTGGCGCGATAATTCCATCGTTTTGTGTTTCACTCCGTCCTTGTATTCGCTTGGAGCTTTTCGTGCTTAATAGATTCCGCATGCTTGTCGCCTGTGCTTTGACCTTCGCGCTTTGCTGTGTGCCGGGATTTGCGTTGGCTGGGGATGCTGAGGACGGGGACCAGGTTGCTGCGACCGCTCATGGGCTTTCCTATGGGATCGAGGGTTTTGAGCGGTTGGCCAAGGGGACCGCTCGTGCCATGGAAGGCCAGCCTGAGGGCTACCGGTTTCCCGTTGACGAGGACGTGGACCTTGTGGTGGCGCCTGCTGCCGATCGCGTTGTGGTGTGGATATCGCCCAAGGCGGTCGAGAAGTTTGGATTGGATCCGCAGGACAACGAGTGCGTATCGGGTCTCAAAGCCCTCGTCTGTGAACTCGACAGCGCAAACTGCATGGGAGGTGCGCAGCTAGGGGACGTGGATCTTCCTTGGTATGTTACGGCGGAAACAACGTTTGATGCCGGCGGGTATACCTATGGCTTTGACGAACGAGGTGCGGATGGGGACCGCTATGTGGTGATCGCATCAGCCTCGGGTGATGCCAAGAGCGGCGCGCGTTGGCTTGATAGCGCTCAAATGGTAGAAGCATCGTCTGTCGTGTTGCGGGATGAGCAGGGCCCCTTGACCTCTCTGGCCTCCTTTTTGGGCGACATCGACTATCGCCCGTTTTGGGTGTCCATTAAAACGTGCGGCCTTGCCCTGCTGATCTCCTTTGCGCTGGGCCTGTTCGCCGCGTGGAAGACTATGGGTACCTCGAGTCGCATCAAGGGCCTGCTCGATTCGGTCTTTACGATTCCTATGGTGCTGCCGCCCACGGTCTGCGGCTTTTTGCTCCTCATGCTGTTTGGCCGCTCGACTGGGGTGGGCCGGTGGCTTATCGCGCACGGTATCTCGATTGTCTTTACGTGGCCGGCGGCGGTGATCTCTGCCGTGGTGGTGTCGTTTCCCCTGGTCTACCGTACGGCGCTCGGTGCCTTTGAGAGCCTCGACACGCAGATGCTCGATGCGGCGCGCACGCTTGGCTGGTCCGAGCGTCGCATCTTTACCAAGCTTATGATGCCCCTTGGTTGGCCCTCAATCGCAGCGGGCACGGTGCTCGCCTTTGCCCGCGCGATGGGCGAGTTTGGCTGCACGCTGTTCTTTGCGGGCAACTATGCCGGCATTACACAGACCATTCCGATTGCGATTTACTTTGAATGGATGGGCGGCAATACGTCGGTGGCCCTCTTTTGGGTCGTGGTCGTAATTGCGTTCAGCTTCCTGGTCATTCTGTTCATCAATATCTACACCGCTCATTCGCAAAAGTACCGCGAGCGGGGCCTTTCCCGTGCGGAGCGCAAGCAGGCCAAGCAGCTGGGTGGCCAGGCCGATTCGCTCGACCCAGTCGGCGGCGATGCGCTGCGTATCGATCGCGAGGCGCTGGCCGAGCTCATGCACGATGACGCCGTCTCGAAGGGAGGTCGATAGGCCGTGTCGCTTGTCCTGGATATCAAAAAGCGCTTTCCGGGGTTTATGCTCGACATGCAGCTTGAGGCTGGCGAGGAGCGTGTGGCGCTGCTGGGCGCCTCGGGTTGTGGCAAGAGCTGTACACTGCGCTGCATTGCCGGTGTGGAGACCCCCGACGAGGGCAAGATCGTTGTCAACGGCGTGACCTTTTTTGACTCGGCGGCGGGCATCAACCTGTCGCCCCAGGAGCGCAAGTGTGCCCTGCTGTTCCAAAACTATCAGCTGTTTCCCAACATGACGGTGGCCGATAACGTGTGCGCCGGTGTAAAGGACGCGGGCGACGCCGCCGCGCGCAAAAAGCTCGCCGAACGCTATCTGGGCATCTTTGGCCTGACCGATTTCGCCGACCGCTATCCCGCGCGTCTCTCGGGCGGCCAGCAGCAGCGCGTGGCGCTTGCCCGTATGGTGGCAGCGCATCCGGGCATTTTTATGTTCGATGAGCCCATGAGCGCGCTCGATTCCTATCTTAAGAGCGCACTCGAGCAGAACATGCTCGACCTGTTCGATGTGTGCAACCGCACCGTGCTCTACGTGAGCCACGACATCGACGAAGCGTGCCGCCTGTGCCAGCGTATCTGCGTGATGCACGACGGGCATGTTGAGGAGATCGGCTCCATTGAGGACGTGGTCCGCCGCCCGCAGACGCTGGCGGCGCTGCGCCTGACGGGCTGCAAGAATACAAGCCGGGCGCGCAGGATCGGCGACGAAGAAGTTGAAGCCCTCGACTGGGGCATGACCTTTAACGTGGGCCGCGAGGTTCCCGATAATGTGGTGTACCTGGGCATTCGCGCAAGCTACTTCCATGTTGACAATCGTGCTGAGCGGGGTCGCAACAGCTACGACCTGCACGTGGCGCGCGTGAGCGATTCGCGTTTTGAGCGCCTAGTGCTGTTGGACGTGCCGCGTGCTGATGCGCCAACGCGTCTGCAGTGGAAGGTCAACAAGGTGGGCATGCCTGTCGACGAGCTGCCGCAAGCAGGCGAGACGCTGCGCATGCATTTTGATGCCAGCAGGATCCATTTGGTTTGTCGATAGCGCCGGGTAATGCCGTCGGGGATATAAGCCTCGTCGGCTTTATCTTGTCGCACGACGAATGAGGGATGACAAACTCTTATCAATTAAGATAATTATTTATTAAACGACGGCACACGACGCTGTCGTACGCATGTCGGCGGTGTTCGTCTGGACGACAACCGTTGATATAGTTGACCTTAACTTGTAAAGGAGGGTGCGCACATGCCGCAGACGACATATATTCGCCGCGTTGCCGCGCGTGCCCTGTATATGGCTCGGAGCCGCATATGAGCAGGTATGTTCACGGCTCCGGGAGAGACGACGCACAACTAAATAACCGTCCGCAAGGCAGGTTCCCTAAAATTCCGGGTTTGAGCACGGCCGGGCAATCGCCGTCCGTCGTGCATCGATACCGCTGTTATCCGTTTTTGGTTCGAGAGGGGAACCGTCATGGCTGAAGAATTCGATTTCCATCCGATGTGGGAGAGCCTCGGCATGAATCTTGCCGACCACGACATGCTGCTGGGCGCCGTGGGCCAGATGTACGGCGATATGTTCCTGACGCAGAACAATCGCCCCAAGTCCACGTCCTACCTGGACTTTGTAGCCACCAACATCCACAGCGGCCGTATTAAGGAGATGCTCGACAAGAAGGAGGCCGGCGAGGCCACCAAGATCGTGGGCTCGTTCTGCGTCTACGTGCCCGAGGAGATTGTGCTCGCCTGCGACGGCATTCCCGTGGGCCTGTGCTCGGGTGCCGACTGGGCGACCGACAAGGTCGAGGAGCATCTGCCGCGCAACACCTGTCCGCTTATCAAGAGCTTTGCCGGCTTTAAGCTGGGCGAGGTCTGCCCCTACATCGAGTCGAGCGACTTGGTAGTCGGCGAGAACACCTGCGATGGCAAGAAGAAGGCCTACGAGTTCTTTGCCACGCAAAAGAACATGTACGTCATGGATATCCCCAACGTACACGACAAGTCGACGCTCGTGACCTGGAAGGCCGAGGTCAAGAAGCTCGCCGCCAAGATCGAGGAAGAGTGCGGCGTCACGATTACGCCCGAGCGCCTGAAGGCCGCCATCCACGCCGTCAATGAGAAGCGCCGCGCCCTGCAGCGTCTGGCTGCGACCCGCGCTGCCGACCCGGCGCCTATCAGCGGTCTCGATAGCTTGCTGACCGTGCAGGCAGCCTTTATGGACGACACGCCGCGTCTGACCGGAGCCATTAACGATATGGCGGCTGAGTGCGAGCAGCGTGTCGAGGCCGGCGAGGGCGTGGCGCCCAAGGGGACCAAGCGCATCCTGTACACCGGCACGCCCATGGCCGTGCCCAACTGGAAGCTGTTCAACCTCATCGAGAAGGCCGGCGGCGTCGTGGTGGGCGAGGAGTCCTGCACGGGTTCGCGCTACTACAAGGATCTGGTCGACGAGTCCGGTGAGACGGTCGACGAGATGCTTGATGCCATCGCCGAGCGCTACTTTAAGATCAACTGCGCCGTCTTTACGCCCAACGACCAGCGTATGAAGGACATTGTCCAGATGGCCAAGGACCTGCATGCCGACGGCATCGTGGACGTGGCGCTGCAGTTCTGCACGCTCTATGAGATGGAGTCCTTCCAGGTCGAGAAGGCCGCCGAGGAAGCCGACATTCCGTTTATGCACATCACGACCGACTACGCCGGGGAGGACGCCGGTCAGCTCCAGACCCGCATCGAGGCCTTCCTCGAGACGATTTAGCCGCCCCTGCGTTAAGTCGTGCCGCCGGGTGTTCCTATCCACGCGATAGGGATTTCTCTGCTGCCATGCCGGTCGGTGTCCGGATGCACCGCAGGGCGCCGATCGGCTTCGCATAGCTGCCGGGGCGGGGATTTTCTCCGTCCCGGCAGATTCTGTCCGTTTGTTCAGACACGAAAGGAACTCAATGAACAACAACCTTTTCAAGGCGGGCGTTTCCCGTCGCGGTTTTCTGACCGGCTCCGCTGCCCTGTGTGTCATGGCGGGCCTCGGCCTCACCGGCTGCGGCGGTTCGGGCGCCGAGAACGGTAGCGCCGCTGCCTCCGGCCAGGATGTGGAGTATCGCGACGAGCTGCAAATCGCGCTCCCGGCGAGCCCAGACGGTCTCGATCCGCACACCACGTCGTCGCTTGTGACCATGGACATCATCTGCAACGTCGTCGAGCCGCTCTTCGGCCTCGATAGCGACTACGAGCCCCGGCCCGTGCTGGCCAAGGGCTATGAGGTCTCCGACGACGGCCTGACCTACACCATCAAGCTGCGCGAGGGCGTCACCTTCCACAACGGCAAGGAGTTTGGCTCCGAGGACGTCGTGGCCTCAATGAACCGCTGGCTCACCGTCAACGACCGCGCCGCGAGCCTGCTGCCCGGCGCCACCTTCGCCGCCTCGGGCGACCACGAGGTCACCTGCACGCTGACCGAGCCCGCCATCGACTTTCTGATCATCCTGGGCAACCACTCCCAGTATCCGGGTATCTTCCCTTCCGAGGTCATCGAGGCCGCGGGCGATACCGGCGTGACCGAGTACGTGGGTACCGGTGCCTACAAGTTAGTGGAGTGGAAGCAGGACCAGTACATCCATCTCACCCGCTACGAGGACTATGTCGCCGCCCACGGTAAGGCTTCGGGCTACACCGGCAAGGTCTCCGCGCCCACCAAGGACATCTACTATCAGTTCGTGACCGAGGCCTCCACGCGCGTGAGCGGGTTTGAGACCGGCGAGTACGATATCGCTGGCGAGATCCCCACCGAGAACTACCACGACTTCGACGGCAACGACGACGTCAAGCTCTACACCCATAACGCCGGCGTTCTGACCGCCTTCCTCAACATGAACGAGGGCATCTTCGCCGACGAGGAGATCCGCAAGTGCGCCCTCATGGCTATCGACTGCGAGGCGGCCGCTCTTGCCGCCTATGGCGAGAAGGAGCTCTTCAACATCGATCCCAACCTTGGCAACCCCGAGAACACTCAGTGGGCGACTGACGCGGGCAAGAAGTACTTCAACCAGGCCGACGCCAAGGCTGCCAAGAAGGCCCTGGCCAAGACCTCCTATGCCGGTGAGACGGTCAAGCTGCTGACCACCCCCGACTACAAGGATATGTACAACGCCACCGTCGCGCTGCAGGAGCAGCTCGAGAAGGCCGGCTTCACCGCCGAGGTCGACAGCTACGAGTTCGCGACCTTCATGGACATCCGCTCCAGCAAGCCCGAGCAGTGGGACCTCTTTGTGGCCTCCACCAACTACAAGCCCATCCCGGCCCAGTCCCTCTCGGTTTCCAAGGCCTTCTATGGCTTGTCCGACGAGAAGGCGCTTAAGCTCGTGGCCGAGACCCGCACCGCCAAGGACACCGACGCCGCGGCCAAGAAGTGGGCCGAGGCTCAGGAGCGCCTCTATGAGATCGCCGTCATCGAGCCGCTTTGCCACTACGCTTCCATCACGGGCACCCAGGCAGACGTCGAGGACGTCGAGGTGCTCGACGGCGCCATCATCTGGAACGCCAAGCGTCCGGAGTAATGCAATAGATGGTGTGGCGGCTGGAGGGGTCTGGTCCCCTGTGGCCGCCACGCCCTGTCCACGTTCAGAGGGGAAATAGACGCCTCGCATGTTGAAGTACACGCTCAAACGTATAGGCGCGATGGTTCCGGTGATGCTCATCATCTCGGTCGTCGTGTTTTTGATTATCTATCTCACACCGGGTGACCCGGCCTCTTCGATGCTCGGCATGGAGGCTACGGCCGACCAGATCGAGCGCGTCAACGATAGCTTGGGACTCAACGAGCCGCTGCCGCAGCGCTACGTTGAGTGGATGGGCGGCGTGTTTACCGGCGACCTGGGCGATTCGTATTTTATGCGCCAGCCCGTCACGCAGGCGATCGCCGAGCACTTTGGCCCCACGCTATCGCTCGCGCTTCTGGCACAGCTCATCGCGCTGCTGATTGCACTGCCCTGCGGCGTCGTCGCTGCCCTCAAACATGGGTCGCGCACCGACGCGGTCTTGCGTGTCGTTGCTCTTTTGGGCGTGGCGATACCCGGCTTTTTGATGGCGCTCATGCTTATGTGGCTGTTTGCCGTCACGTTGCGTGTGTTCCCGGTGGCCGGCTATGCGCCGCTATCGAAGGGCTGGTTCAGCCATTTACGCTATCTTGCGTTGCCGGCTATATCGCTTGGATGCGTTCAGGCCGCGCTGCTCATGCGCATGACGCGTGCGAGCGTGATCGAGGCCATGCAGCTCGACTGCGTCAAGACGGCGCGTGCCAAGGGCGTCTCCGAGGTTCGCGTGGTACTGTCCCATGCCCTGCGCAACGCAGCGCTGCCGATTCTCACCTCGATCGGCTATTCTTTTGGCACCCTGATTACGGGTGCCGTGGTGACTGAGGCCATTTTTAACATCCCCGGTTTGGGCCAGCTGGTCACGAGCTCTATCGAGCGTCGCGACTATCCGGTGATTCAGGGTGTGCTGCTGGTCATCGCCTTGTTGAACTCGGTGATCAATCTGGCTGTCGACCTTGCCTACGGCGCTTTTGACCCGCGCGCTCGCAAATGGGGCGATGCATGATGACAAACTTTAAGAAGGCTCTTGCCAACAAGGGGTTTGTGGTCGGCGGCTGCATTTTCCTGGCGATTGCGCTGATCGCGCTTGTCGGTCCGCTGGTGCGGACGGTTAATCCCAATGCGCAGGAGATGACGTTGCGACTTTCGGCACCTTCGCCCGCGCATCCCTTTGGCTGCGATGACTTTGGTCGCGACCTACTTGCCCGCGTCATCGCGGGCGCGCGCGTGTCGCTTGGCGTCGGCATTGCCGTCACGCTTGCGACGAGTGCGCTCGGCTTGGTGATCGGCGCCTATGCGTGTTACAACGAGAGGCTCGATCATATTCTCATGCGCATCTGCGACGGCCTTATGTCCATTCCGGGCGTGCTTTTGGCTATCGCACTCATGGCCATGATGGGCGCCTCGGTCTGGAACGTCATCATCGCGCTCTCCATCGTCTATTCGCCCAGCATGGCGCGCATCGTGCGCTCGCGTGCGATGGTGGTCAAGGAGGAACCCTTTGTGGAGGCCCTGCGCGTGCAGGGCGCCTCGACCGCGCGCATCGTGTGGCTGCATATCGTGCCCAACGTTATGGCGCCCTTCCTGGTGCAGGCGACCTTCGTCTTTGCCGAGGCCGTGCTCTCGGAGGCCGCCCTCTCGTTTCTGGGCCTGGGTATCAAGGCGCCCGACGCCAGCTGGGGAAACATCCTGCAGGCGGGCAAGAACGTGATGCGCAAAGCCTGGTGGATGATCTTCTTCCCGGCAGTAGCCATCATCGCGAGCGTGCTTTCGCTCAATCTGGCCGGCGACGGTCTGCGCGACGCCCTCGATCCCAAGGCGAAGGAGGAGTAGCCCATGGCTCAGCATCTTTTGGACGTGCGCGACCTCTGCATCTCGTTTGTGGGCCGCGATGGCAACGCGCTGGAAGCCGTCAACAAACTCAACCTACATATCGATGCCGGCGAGATCGTTGGTGTTGTTGGCGAGTCCGGCTGCGGTAAGTCGGTGTTTGCCCAGAGTGTCATGCGCCTATTGGAGCATGAACAGAAGATGGCCTATGAGGGCCAGATTGTGTTTGATGGTGAGGACCTGCTGGCGCGTCCGCTCAAGACGATGCGCAAGGTGCGCGGCTGCGACATCGCCATGATTTTCCAGGACCCTTTGAGCTCGCTTAACCCAGTCATGACGGTCGGGGCCCAGGTCGTCGAGGCCGTGCGGGCCCACCGTAAGGTGAGCCGACGCGAAGCCCGCAACGAGGCTCTATCGCTGTTGGAGCGCGTGGGAATTCGAGATATCGCGGCCCGCTTCGACATGTATCCGAGTGATTTTAGCGGCGGTATGCGCCAGCGCGTGATGATTGCCATGGCGCTTGCCGGTCATCCGCGACTGCTGATTGCCGATGAGCCCACCACGGCACTCGACACGACGACTCAAAAACAGATTTTGGATCTTCTGTGCGACCTTAACAGTTCCGAGGGCATGGCGGTGCTTTTTATCAGCCATGATTTGGGTGTCGTCACGAGCATCTGCTCGCGCGTGCATGTTATGTATCTGGGTCAAATCGTAGAAGAGATCGACGCCTGCGGCCTTATGGAGCGCCCGAGCCACCCGTATGCCCAGGGGCTCATCGCGAGCATTCCGCCGCTCGAAGGCGAGCGAGTTGACACGCTGGCGGATATTCCGGGCACAGTGCCGCCGCTTACGGCAATACCCTGTGGATGCCGCTTTGCGCCTCGTTGCGCCCGGGCGGACGAGCGTTGCCGCGCGCAGGAGCCTCCGCTGGTTGCCGTGAATGCGTGCGACCGGTCTAAATGCTGGCTTGTCGAGAAAGGGGAGTGCCATGGCTGTTGATAGCGAAGCCCTGCTTAGGGTCTCACATCTGACTAAAACGTATACCATGCCGGGCTCAGGTTTTAAGCGTCAGATCTTTACCGCCGTGGACAATCTGTCGTTTGAGATCGCGCCGGGTGAGGTCTATGGCCTGGTTGGCGAATCCGGATCGGGCAAGTCGACGACTGGACGCCTGATCTGTGGTCTCGAGCGTGCGGATTCCGGCTCGATTGTCTATTGCGGGCACGACCTCGCCACGATGTCGGAGCGCGAACGCAAGCCGTTTCGCCGCGAGATCCAGCTGGTATTCCAGGATAGCTCTACGGCTTTTGACCCGCGCAACCGTGTCGGCCGCATTTTGGAGGAGCCGCTGATTATCGCCGGCGTGCGCGATGCGGATGAGCGCCATGGGCGCGCGCTCTCGGCCCTGGCCTCGGTCGGTCTTCTGGCAGAGCATTATGACCGCTATCCGCATGACCTTTCGGGGGGACAGCGTCAGCGACTCAATCTGGCACGGGCGCTTATTTGCGAGCCGCGCCTTGTGGTATGCGACGAGCCAGTCTCGGCGCTTGACGTGTCCGTTCAGGCCCAAGTGCTCAACTTGCTTCGCGACCTGCAGCGCACGACGGGCGTGGCGCTGCTGTTTATCACGCATGATATGCGTGTGGTTCGGCATATGTCCGACCGGATTGGCGTGCTCTACCACGGTCGTCTTGTCGAGGAAGGCGCGGCCGAGGACGTGATCGCGCACCCGAGCGATCCGTATACGCAGGAGCTTATCGACGCTATTCCCTAGAGGATGCTTCCTTTTGGGTATGGCGTTGATTTGTTGTTTAATCGTCGGTATATCGGTGCAAGAGAGGGGAACTACTATGGCCGATATCGAGGAACAGCCGTTGCCGCGCACGTTTGAGGAGTTCAACGAGCAACGCAAAGCGGCGTTTATTCGCGTCAAGGATTATAAGCAGGCGGGTAATCGCCTGGTCGGCTTTTTGTGCAGCTATACGCCGCTCGAGATTATCGATGCCGCGGGGGCTGCGAGCGTGGCTCTGTGCGGTACGTCCGATGAGGTGATTCCCGAGGCCGAGAAGGTGCTGCCGGCAAACCTGTGCCCGCTCATCAAGTCGACCTACGGTTTTGCCTACTCGCAAAAGTGCCCGTTTACGTACTTTAGCGACATGATCATCGGCGAGACCACCTGCGACGGCAAGAAGAAGATGTACGAGCTACTCAACGAGCTTAAGCGCACGCACATTCTGCATCTTCCGCAGGGTCGCGACCGCGCCTACGAGCGTGAAGGCTGGTACGAGGAGTGCCGCCTGCTCAAGGAGGAGCTCGAGGGCTTCTACGGCATCACGATTACCGACGATGACCTGCGTGCTGCCGTCCGACGCCGCAACCGTCTGCGTGCGGCGCAACTCGAGATGTTTGCCCTCCAGGCCAACCAGCCGGCGGCCATGAGCGGCGTCGACCTGATGAGCACTATGTTTGCCGGTACGTTCAGCTTTGATATCGAGGCCTATACGCAGCAGCTGGAGCAAAAGGTCGCCAAGCTGCGCGAGGCCTACGACGCGGGCGAGCGCCCGGTCGCGGCGGATGCCAAGCGCATTCTGATCACCGGCTGCCCGGTGGGCGGCGTGATTAACAAGATCGGTCGCACCATCGAGTCCAACGGCGGTGTGGTCGTGTGCATGGACGACTGCTCGGGCGAGCGCACGGCGGCCATGATGATCGACCCGGAGGCTCCCGACATCCTGCGCGCCATCGCCGACCGCTACCTGGATATCAACTGCTCGGTCATGACGCCCAACGACGGTCGTATGGAAAACACGCTGGCCATGTGCGAGAAGTATCACGTCGATGGCGTGGTGGAGAGCGTGCTGCAGGCCTGCCACACCTTTAACGTGGAGAGTGCGCGCATGCAGGAGGTTGTCGAGGGTGCGGGTATTCCGTATATGAAGATCGAGACCGACTACAGCAACGGCGACATGGGCCAGATCGAGACGCGCATCGCCGCCTTCATCGAAACCCTGTAGGACAAATGCGGCAAAGGGATAGCTGCTTTGCCGCATAGAAGGAGGATGCCGTGGTTGGCATTGGTATCGACATAGGCTCGACGGCCGCGAAGGCTGCGGTGTTGGAGACGGACAGCGCCATTGCGTTGACCTGCGTCATGCCGACGGGGTATTCGTCGGTCGATGCGGCCGAGCGCCTACGCGGTGAGCTCGCCGCAGCCGGCTATGACGTGACGGGCGACGATGTTCGCGTGGTCGCGACTGGCTACGGCCGTGTCGCCGTGCCCTATGCGCACAAGGTCGTGACCGAGATCACCTGCCACGGCACCGGTGCCGTGCGCCTGTTTGGCGACCATGGCACGGTGATTGACGTGGGCGGCCAGGACACCAAAGTCATTCAGCTTAAGGGCGGCCGCGTGGCCAAGTTCGCCATGAACGACAAGTGCGCCGCCGGCACGGGGCGCTTTCTGGAGATCATGGCCGACCGCCTGGGCATTACCCAGCAGCAGATGGCAGACCTCGCCCGCACCGGCGAGCCTACCAAGATTTCCAGCATGTGCACCGTGTTTGCCGAAAGCGAGGTTATCAGCCTGATCGGTCGCGGTGAGCCGCGCGAGAACATTGCGCGTGGCGTGATCGACAGCGTGGTCTCGCGCGTGGCGACCATGGCCGGGCAGGCCGCGGGCGCCCCGTACTACCTGACCGGTGGTCTGTGCGAGAACGCCTTCGTAGTGGAGCGGTTGGGCGAGCTACTGGGGTCGCCGGTGACCACCTCGCCCCAGGCTCGCTTTGCCGGAGCGATCGGCGCGGCTGTCCGCGCCGCCGCCTTGGCCTAGGGGTGTACCGCGACATGCGCATCCTCAATATCTCGGCACAAAAACCAGATAGCACCGGCAGCGGCACCTACCTTGCCGCGCTCGTGCGCGAACAGATCGAGACGGGGCATCGCGCCGCCGTGCTTTGCGGCGCGGCACCGGGTGATACCCAAGGCGAGCTGGACCGGCGTGCTGCCGTGTTTGCCGTACCGTTCGAGTCGCCCGAGCTGCCGTTTCCCATCTGCGGTATGTCCGATGTCATGCCCTATCCCTCCACGCGCTATCGTGACCTGACGCCTTCGATGCTCAAGGCATTTGAGCGGGCATTTGCTGCTGCAATCGATCGGGCGGTGGCTGAGTTTCGGCCCGATCTGGTGCTCTGCCATCATCTGTATCTGGTGACCGCATTGGCGCGCGAGTGCGTCCGGGGCGTGCCGGTTGTTGCCGTGTGCCATTCGACCGATCTGCGCCAGCTGCGTTCGCATGCGCTCGAGCGCGATCGCATCGTAAGTGCGGTTCGTCGGCTCGATGCCGTCTTTGCGCTCCATGCTGAGCAGGCTGAGCAGATTGGCCTGGTGTGCGGCGTCGATGCCGATCGCATCCACGTGATTGGGACGGGCTACGACCATCGCGTCTTCTGTCGCGACGCAAGCGTGGCGAGGCGGCCGGGATCGCTTGTGTACGTGGGCAAGATTTGCTTTAAAAAGGGCGTCGAGTCGCTGGTTCGAGCCGTGTCATTGCCGATTGACGATGACGTCCGCCCATCTGGCTTGGTACTTGTGGGCGGCCGCGGGGACGATGCCGAGTACGCGCGTATCGAGCGCTTGACCGCGGCCTCGGATGTGCCGGTGACGCTGGCGGGGCGCTTGGATAGCGATGGGCTCGTGCGTGCCTACCGCAGTTCCGACGTCTTTGTGCTGCCTTCGTTTTACGAGGGTCTGCCGCTCGTGACGATCGAGGCCCTCGCGTGCGGCTGCAAAGTTGTGGCGACCGATTTGCCCGGCGTTCGTCCCTGGATGGAGGCGATGCTTCCCGGTGCTCCCGTGACGTGGGTGGCGTCGCCGCGTATGACGGATGTCGACACGCCCGTGGCGGCCGACCTTCCGTTGTTTGAGCGCGCGCTGGCAGATGCTATCGCGCAGGCGCTTGCGGCGCCGCCTTCGACGTTCGAGCCGTCGGCGGTCTCTTGGGAAGTGTGCCTGGCGCGTATACTTAAAGTCGTTGATTTGTTGGAAGGGGGTTCGTATGGCTAAGGACACCATGAGGCTCACGTCTATGACTGCCGCGAGCGGTTGAGCCGCTAAGTTGGCTCCTGGAGCCCTCGCCCAGGTCCTGGGCGACTTGCCCAATGTGCATAACGACAACCTACTCGTGGGGTTCGATACCTCCGACGATGCGAGCGTCTTCCGCGTAGGGGAGAACCTGGGTCTCGTGCAGTCCATTGACTTCTTCCCGCCGATGGTCGACGACCCGTTTCTGTTCGGTCAGATTGCCGCGGCCAACTCGCTGTCGGACATCTACGCCATGGGCGGGCGGCCGAGCCATGCCATGAACCTGCTCTGCATACCCAGTTGCCTGGGTGTTGAGGTTGCCGGTCAGATTCTGGCAGGCGGCGCCGATAAGTGCGTCGAGGCGGGTTGCTCCATCGCGGGCGGCCATACCATCAACGACGACGAGCCCAAGTACGGCCTGTCCGTGAGCGGCTTTGTCTCGCTCGACCGCATGCTCGCCAACAGCGGCGCGCGCGCTGGCGATGTCCTGCTGCTGACCAAGGCGATCGGCTCTGGCATCATCACCACGGCCATTAAGGGCGAGCTCATCGAGCAGGACGAGGCCGCAGCCATGTTCGACTCGATGCGCACCCTCAACGAGGCCCCGATTCGTCTGGCCGAGGGCCTCGAGCTTCACGGCTGCACCGATGTCACGGGCTTTGGCCTGATCGGGCACGCGTGCGAGATGGCCGAGGGCTCAGGTGTGCAGATTGAGCTTGTGTCGGGGGCGGTGCCGCTCTTTGACCAGGTGCTCGACATGGCGCGTCTGGGCATTATCCCCGCGGGCTCCTACCGCAACCAGGACTTTTTTGGCCCGCGTGTGGCTGCCGACGAGGACCTGGAGCCGGGCATGCTCGACGCGCTGTACGATCCGCAGACGTCTGGTGGCCTGCTTATCGCGGCGCCCGCGGCGGATGTGGATGAGCTTGCGCGTCGTTTACATGCCGAGGGGCGCGTTGCCGCCACAATCGGTCGCGTGTGCGAGCCGGTGCCGGGCGGTCCTGCTGTTCGCGTTGTGCATTAAGGAAAACCGTTTATGCGACCGCCTGCTGTTCTGGGCGGTCCCTTTTGAAAGGATGTAGCTATGTCTACCAAAATTGAAGTCAATGCCATGGGCGATGCCTGCCCGCTGCCCGTTGTCAAGACGCTTAAGGCGCTCAAACAGCTTGACGGCGAGGGTGCCGTGGTGACCTCGGTCGATAACGAGACCGCCGTCAAGAACATCTCCAAGATGGCGCAGGAGAAGGGCTGCACGGCCTCGGTCGAGAAGGTTTCTGACGCTGAGTGGCACGTGACCGTGGCGACCTCTGGCGCCATTGCCGTGGCCGATCCCGAGCAGGATGGCGCTGCCTTCTGTGGTGCCAGCACCGGCAAGGGCGAGCTCGTCATTTCCGTCTACACCGACTGCATGGGCCGCGGCGACGACGAGCTGGGCCACAAGCTCATGAAGGCCTTCATCTTTGCCGTGACGCAGCAGGAGGAGCTGCCCGCGACCATGCTGTTCTACAACGGCGGAGCCAAGCTCACCGTCGAGGGCTCTCCGGTGCTCGACGACCTGAAGGGGCTGGCTGAGCAGGGCGTCGAAATCCTCACCTGTGGCACCTGCCTCGACCACTATGGCATTAAGGACCAGCTTGCCGTGGGCGAGGTCACGAACATGTATGTGATCGTGGAGAAGATGGAGCAGGCCGTGCGCGTCGTGCGCCCGTAGCGTATTGGTTGGAGTTGCCATGAGGGAGAAGCGCCCGGCGCTTGTCATCACGTTTCCCACCACGGCGGCCGCCATGGGCTGCGAGTCCCTGTGCATCGAGCGCGGCCTTCCCGGGCGAACGATTCCCGTGCCCGGGGAGGTCGCTGCCGGCTGTGGTCTGGCGTGGAAAGCGTTGCCTGCCGATGAGGAGCTGCTGCGCGGCGAACTCGCCGCGGCGGGCGTTCCCACCGAGGGCTATACCGTGATTGATATGTGGGAGGTCGTGCGATGATCTACCTGGATAACGCGGCGACGACCATGCACAAGCCGCAGACGGTCATCGATGCCGTGACGCAGGCGATGTGCTCGCTCGGCAATGCCGGGCGCGGCGCCACGTCGGGTGCCCTCGATGCCGCTCGTACGATTCACGGTTGCCGTGCCAAGCTCGCGCGCTTGCTGGGCTGCCCGCGGGCTGATCATGTGTGCTTTACGCCCAACTCTACGGCGGCGCTCAACACCGCCATCTGTGGCGTGGTGCGCCCCGGCGACCGCGTGGTCACGACGGTGCTCGAGCACAACTCCGTGCTGCGTCCGCTCAACCGCCTGGCAGCGGAGCGGGGTGTGACCGTTGAGCATGCGGGCTGTGACGTAAGCGGCGCGCTCGACTACGACGAGCTCGAGCGGCTAGTCACGCCCGGTACGCGTGCCGTGGTTGTGACGCACGCCTCAAATGTGACCGGCAACGCGGTCGACATTGCGCGCGTGGCGGCCATGGCCCATGCGGCCGGTGCGCTGGTGATCGTCGATGCCTCTCAGTCTGCCGGCACGGCGCGTATCGATATGCATGCCATGGGGCTCGACATTGTGTGCTTTACCGGCCACAAGGGGCTCATGGGACCCCAAGGCACCGGCGGCCTGGCCGTGGCGGAGGGCATTGACGTGTCTCCGTGGGCCATGGGCGGCACGGGCGTGCACAGCTTTGACCCACTGCAGCCACTTGAGTGGCCCACGCGTCTTGAGGCGGGCACGCTCAACGGTCACGGCATCGCGGGACTTTCTGCCGGTCTCGACTTTATCGAGGCGCAAGGCGGGGTCGAGGCGATTGCGGCGCATGAGCGCTCGCTTGCAGAGCGCTTCCTCGCCGGTGCTCGCGAAATCCCCGGCATTGTGCTCTACGGTGCGTTTGACCAGCCCGTGCGCTCGGCGATCGTCTCACTCAACGTGGGCGATATCGACTCTGCCGAGATCTCGGACGCGCTCATGCAAGGGTGGGGGATTGCGACGCGCCCCGGTGCCCATTGCGCTCCGCTCATGCACCGTGCGCTGGGGACCGAGCGCCAGGGTGTCGTCCGCTTCTCGTTTGGGTATTTCAACACGACCGAAGAAGTCAACACGGCTATCGATGCTCTGCGCAATTTAGCCTGCTAAAGCTGCTGGACCGTTTATACTTGCGGGACGGGTATTTTGCCCGTCCCGTTTTTGTTTCGACCCGAAAGGTGTGCCTATGGCTTCATCCGCCCCGCGCGGTCTGCGTTCCGACCATGTCGTTACCGTCGGCATTGCGCTGTTCTCGATGCTCTTTGGCGCCGGTAACCTCATTATTCCGCCGCTGCTGGCGCTGCAGGCAGGTTCTGCCACGCCGGTCGCCATGCTTGGCTTTCTCATCGCCGCCATCGGCTTGCCCGTTATGGGCTTTATCGCCGTGGCACTTGCCGGAACGGCGCGCGAGCTTGCCGGCCGCGTGCACCCCAAATTTGGCGAGTTCTTTGTCGCGGCGGTGTATCTGGCTATCGGCCCGTGCCTGGCCATTCCGCGCACGAGCTCCACAGCCTTCGAGATGCTGGTGCCGCTGCTGCCCGAGGGCGTCTCGCTCGCCACGGCTCGCCTGGTGTTTGCCGTCGGATTCTTTATTGTCGCATTTGCGCTCACGCTGCGTCCCGGCGTCATCACGCGCGTGCTCGGCCGCATTACGGGCCCCGCGCTCATTGCGCTCATCGTGCTGGTTGTGGGCGCTGCCGTGGTCTCGCCGCTGGGTCCCGCTGCCGCGCCACAGGCTCCCTATAATGCCGGTGCTGCCGTGCAGGGCTTTTTGACCGGCTATCAGACCATGGACCTGCTCGCGTCGCTCGCCTTTGGCATCATCATCGCCGAGACCATCCACGAGTTGGGTGTTACCGATGACAAGCGCGTGGCCTTCGAGATTTCGCGCTCTGGTGTTATCGCCGGCGTGCTCATGGCCATCATCTACTGCGGCCTGGCGCTTGCCGGCGCGCAGCTCAGCACCGTGATGCCCGATGCCACCAACGGTGCCGCCATCCTCGCTCGCTCCGCCTCCATGCACTTTGGTCTTGCCGGCACGGTCGTGGTCTTTGCGATCTTTTTCCTCGCCTGCATGAACGTGTGCATCGGCCTTATCAGCTGCTGCTCGCGTTACTTCTGCGAGACGTATGTGGTTAAAGGGGGAGCGGAGGCTTCCGAGGAGGCTATGCGCCGTCCCTTTGCGATGCTCGCCTTTGTGTTCGCGGCGTTTTCGTGCGTGCTCTCCAACGTGGGCCTCGACGTGATCCTCATGTTCTCGGTGCCCATGCTCAACGCCTTGTATCCCGTTGCCATTGTGCTGGTACTGATGGGCCTAGTACACGGTTTTTGCGATGCGCATCCGCAGGTGTGGGTCTGGGTCGGCGGCGTTGTCGCGGTCCAGAGCGTGATCACCTCGGTCCGCGATGCGTTCTTTGCGGGCGCGTGGCTACCGTTCGATGTGCTGCCGCTGGCAGATATCGGTGCCGCGTGGGCGCCGGTTGCCGTGGTGGCGTTTGTGATCGGTCTGCTCCACAGCAAGTTTGTCGCACATTCGAGGAGCTAGGGTTTCTGTGCTTGCACAGGAGGGGAGTCTCCCCTATAATTTCCTTCGCTTTGGGACACGCAAGGTTTAGACCTTAGCTGCTCAACACCTTCGGGACGTGGCGCAGTTTGGTAGCGCGCCTGCTTTGGGAGCAGGATGTCGCAGGTTCAAATCCTGTCGTCCCGACCATATCTTGCGGGCGTAGTTCAATGGTAGAACCCCAGCCTTCCAAGCTGATGACGCGGGTCCGATTCCCGTCGCCCGCTCCATAAGAATTGTTTTAACGGCTTTGGTTTCCTTTGGGGATCAGAGCTGTTTTCGTTTACGCGCCGGGCGACGGGAATCGAACCCGCCAGGGTGCGGAGCTGAGAAAATGCGTGAGCATTTTCCAGCGCAGCACGCAAGGGCCAAAGGCCCGCAGCGAAACAAGGATTTGCGAAGCAAATCCTTGGACTTCCCGTCGCCCGCTCCATAAGATAGACGAATGGCTCTGCTCCCTTTGGGACCAGAGCCATTTTCATATACATGCCGGGGACCCCACATCCCCTCCTAAGTTGCGGTGAAATACGGACTGTCTTTTGGCTTTTGCGAGCCCATTAAAGGCCGGGGTAGCTAATTTGGAGCGGGCTTTTTGACTGCTCTAGCGATCGGCTGGCAAATGTGGCCAAAAAGCCCTGTCGCAAAATGACCGGTCTGGTGCTGAGCCACGAAAGCGGCCCATCTACTACGTTTGGCCCGCAGGGGTCGACCATAGCAGCAGTTTCGGAAAATCGGCAAGCCGTCTACCAGCTGTTTTGATATTTCGGATTTCTGTATGGTCGAGGGTAATCGGTCAAACGTAGTAGATAGGCCCATTTTGTGGCGAACAGTAGGATTCGCGGACCAAGGCTGCCAGTTTCGGATGGCCAACCTGGAAGTTGCGGTGAATTAATTTCTGAAAAGCGCGAATAAGCCTAATCTAGGAACTATTTCACCGCAACTTAGGAGGGGATGGGGTTAGCTGCGGGGGCGGTGGCGGAGCCTGTCGATGGTGGAGTCGATGCTGCGGCTGCGGGCTTCGGCTGCGGTTTGGCGCTTGCGGCGGTAATCGATCATGCCTTGGATGATGGGCTTGCCAAAGCTCACGACATCGTCGTTGTAGATCGCGGTTCGGGCTGCGAGGAGGCAGTCGGTAAAGTCCATATGGGTCTTGCCAAAGAGTTTGATGGCAAGGGCGACAACGGTGGGCTCGTCGACCATGACGTCATCGAGCAGCCTTTTCATGGCCGCAGCAATTTCAACGCGGGGAACCTTATAGACGTCGCGCAGCGTGACCACGACGCGCGTGATGATCTCGGGGTAGACGCGAGCGGTGCGCGTGGCGATGACCTTGGCAGCGCGCGGCGACAGGACCTCGTCGTCGTCAAGCAGGTAGCGTAGGATGACGGTCTCGTCGATGATGGTGCTACTCATGGATATCTACTTCCTCGGGACCCAAAATCGAATCGTCGCTTTCTGTGGCAAGGTATTCAATCCAGGCATTGCGCTCCTCGGAGCGGCGATTGGGGTCCCCATATGCTTTGAGCGATCCATAGGCGGCGGTGCCGTCCTTTGAGCGCACGGCGACCGGCTGAAAGGGAAGCTTGCGCATCAATATGCTCTGCGCGACAAAAAGACGGACGGCCTCGGCGAGCGATGTGCCCATGGCGTCGTAGAGACGCTCGGCATGCTGCTTGTCTTCCTCGCGAATGCGCACCTGCAGGATGGCTCGTTTTTGAGTCGATGACATCACTGGCCTCCCTTAATGAGCGTGCAATATGAATAGTCAAATACAGCTTCGGCTAGTAATTGCCAATCTTATAACAACTACTTTATTGCACTCGAGTAATTGAGTGTGAACATTATTACAAACGTATTACATCCTTCAGAAGCGAGCGTGAAATCTTTGTTGGGCGTACGCGTGTAATACACTCGCTTTTATATCCTATTGAGAATAATCCTAACCAGCCCAAACCCTTGCAATACACTCGTAATGCAGGGCCTATGCTCAAGTTTACCCCCTGCAACTGCGTATATTTAACCTGTATACCGTTGGAGATATTCTACCGAGTGCCTGTTTCGCCGCATGCTCTCGATACGCCGATGCCGGATCACGGGCGGTCCGGGGCAACGTCGACAGGGTCTCTCCGGCATGGGATTCAGGAGGGAGTGAACAACATGGGCAATAAACGAGTCGTAGCCGATTCCTCGCGCTGCATTGGGTGCCAAACCTGCATGGCAGCGTGTATCGAGGCACACGACATCCCCGGCAACATCGCCGCGCCGCGTCTGCGCGTGACGCGTACGTACGAGATCTCCGCACCGGTGGCTTGCCATCACTGCGAGGATGCCCCGTGCGCTAAGGCCTGCCCCACGGGCGCCTTGTTCTTTGATCCAAAGAACCATCGCATCGGCGTCAACGAGGACAACTGCATCGGCTGCAAGAGCTGCGTCATGGCCTGCCCCTTTGGCGCCGTGAGCGTGGCGACCACGCAGGTCCCCGTCTTGATGGGCGACGTGCGCGTGGGTTCGCAGACTAAGAGCTTCGTGCTCAAGTGCGACCTGTGCGTGGACCGTCCCGGCGGTCCGGCGTGTGCCGAGGCGTGCCCGACCAAGGGCCTCACCCTGGTAGACGAGGAGCGCCTGGCGGAGCTGACCGCCGAGCGTGCCCGCGCCACCATCGAAAACGAGGCGTAGGCGGGCGGCCATACAGGCCCGACGATTGTCAAATACGTACCGATTAATCGGTAGCAGAGAAAGGAAGGAGGGTGTCATGGAGAAGCATAAAGTGATCTGCCCGTACTGCGGTGCCGGTTGCCAGTTTAACCTCTTGGTCCAAAACGGCCAGGTCGTGGGTACCGAACCGCTCAACGGCATCACCAATCAGGGCGAGCTGTGCCTTAAGGGCATGAGCGGCTACGACTTCATCAACGACACCAAGATCTTGACTCCTCGCGTACTGCACCCGATGATCCGCCGCACCAAGGGCGCGGATCTTGAGCGCGTAAGCTGGGACGAGGCACTGGATTTCACCGCATCTAAGATGCAGGCCATAATTGACGAATATGGTCCTAACGCTGTCATGACCACCGGTTCTTCGCGAGGCGGCGGCAATGAGGCGAACTACGTCATGCAGAAGTTTACGCGTGCGTGCATCGGCACCCACAGCGTAGACAACTGCGCTCGTACTTGACACGGCCCTACTGTCCTCGGTCTGATGGACACGGTTGGTTCAGGTTGCATGTCATGCTCCATCCCCGGTATGGAGGATGCGGGCTGCATTTTCCTCTTCGGCTATAACCCTGCCGATTCGCACCCCATCGTCGCAAGGCGTATCGTGCGAGCCAAAGAAAAGGGTTGCAAGATCATCGTCGCCGACCCGCGCCATATCGAAACCGCGCGTATCGCCGATATCTACCTTCCGATCAAGAACGGTTGCAATGTCGCGTTCCTCAACGCCTTTGCCAACTGTCTGGTCAACGATGGCCTCTACGACAAGGAATTCGTCGCCGAGCACACGAACGGCTTTGACGAGTGGTGGGAGACCATCAAGAACTACACTCCCGAATCCGTACAGGACATCACGGGTGTCGATCCCGCGCTGATCCACCAAGCTGCCGAGATGTACGCCACGGCGAAGCCTTCTGCCATCATTGGCTGGGGCATGGGCGTATGCCAGCAGAAGCAGAACCTGAAGACGGTGCACACCATCGCCTCCATCGCCTGCGTTGCCGGCCAGATCGGCAAACCCAACTCCGGCCTCGCGCCCGTGCGTGGCCAGAACAACGTCCAGGGCTCCTGCGATATGGGCATGCTGCCCAACCTGTACCCTGGCTACCAGAAAGTCACCGACCCCGCCGCTCGCGCCAAGTTTGCCAAGGCTTGGGGCGTGCCCGAGGAAAAGCTCCCCTTGGAGGAGGGCTACAAGCTCACCGACCTGGGTCACCTGGTCGACGAGGGCAAGGTGCACTGCTTCTACAACTACGGCGAGGACCCGGTGCAGACCGAGCCCGATTCGGCCGGTATGCGCAAGACGCTCTCCGAGCTGGATCTGTTCATTTGCCAGGACATCTTTATGACGCAGACGACCATGCTCGCCGACGTCATCCTGCCTGCCACCTCTTGGGGCGAGCACGAGGGTGTCTTTACCGCATCCGACCGTAGCTTCCAGCACTTTGACGCGGCCGTTCCGCCCAAGGGCGAGTGCCGCCACGACTGGGAGATCTTCGCGGACCTGTCCACGCGCATGGGCTACCCCATGCACTACGACAACACCGAGCAGATCTGGAACGAGTGCATTAGCCTGTGCCCCAACTTTGTGGGCGCAACCTACGAGAAGATGGCTCCCGAGGGCGGTTACGCTCAGTGGCCCGTCAAGAGCACCGATGTGAACGACCACGGTACGCCCGACATGTTCGCTGGTGGCAAGTTCACCACCAAGGACGGCCGCGCCAACCTGATGGCGCACGACTGGGAGGCGCCCTCCGAGCTTCCCGACGATGAGTACCCGCTCATCCTGTGCACCGTCCGTGAGGTCGGCCACTACAGCTGCCGCTCGATGACTGGCAACTGCAAGACGCTGGCGCTGCTCGCCGACGAGCCCGGCTTTGTCCGCATGAATCCCGCGGACGCCCAGGCGCGTGGTATCAAGAACGGCGACATCGTCTCGATTCACAGCCGCCGCGGCCAGGTATACAGCCGCGCCGACGTGAGCGACCGCATCAACAAGGGCACGGTCTATATGACCTACCAGTGGTGGATCGGTAAGTGCAACGAGCTGACCATGCACAAGGTCGACCCGGTCTCGCATACGCCCGAGGACAAGTTCTCCGCCTGCCAGGTCGACGCCATTGCCGACCAGGTCTGGGCCGAGGGCGAAGTCGAGCGTCAGTACACCGAGCTCAAGCAGGCTCTGGTCGACGCCGCCGCTCCCCAGGACGTTGAGCCCGGTGCCGCCAAGTTCGACGACGAGACGCACGTGAATCAAATCGTGTAGTCCCGTTCTCGTTGGCTTTTTGGGCCGGGCGTCCCGTACGTTCGGGAGCCCGGCCCGTTATTTTGAAAGGAAGTGGGGATGAACCGCTTCATCGACATCAACCCGGAGAGGTGCATCGGCTGCGGAACATGCCAGTCCGCCTGTGCCGACGCTCACCGGATGCAGGGTCTTCAGGATACGCCGCGCCTGGCGCTCGTGAAGACCGGCGGTATTTCGGCCGCCCTTGCCTGCCACCATTGCGAGGGTGCCCCCTGCGCCGAGGTCTGCCCGGTGAATGCCATCGAGCACGATGGCGACCGCATCCACGTCAAGGAGCAGGAGTGCATCGGGTGCAGGCTGTGCGCCATCGCGTGCCCCTTTGGAGCCATCCATCCCGATGGCACGTCTATCGCCGGTGTCGCAGGCATGTGCGACCCGACGCCTTCGTATCCTAAGTCCCTGAGCAGCCTGCTTACGTGGGCTCCTGGCCAGTACACCTGCGCTGTGAAGTGCGACCTGTGCGCCTTCGATCCGGACGGCCCGCATTGCGTGGCGGCGTGCCCCACCAAGGCGCTGACCGTCATGGGCGGCGCGGCCGATCGCGAGCTCGACGAGGCCAAGCGCCTGCGCTCGATCGAAAACGGTCCGGCTGTCGACGTCACCGCTGTGGCCCAGGGCCTGTCCGAGAAAGCAGAAGGGAGCGTAAACAATGGATAGCATGACGCTGTTTATCGCATCGCTTGCCGTCTCGTGCATCGGTGCGCTCGCCTCGGTTCTGCTGATCAAGGCCGATAACGCCGCCAAGACCGCCGGCTGCCTTATCGGCGCCGCCGCCGCGGTGCTTTCGTTTGTGGCTGGTATCCAGGCCGTGCTGGGCGATGTCACATCGGTCGACACCATCGTGTTCTTTCCGTTTGCCCATTTCCAGCTGCTGCTCAATCAGCTGTCCGGCCTGTTCGTGGCGCTCATCTCGGTGCTCGCGTTTGCCGGTTCGATCTACGGTCTCAACTACTTTGATGAGTACCCGGGCAAAAAGGGCCGTGCCGGCTTCTTCTTTAACACCTTCGTGGCGTCCATGATGCTCGTCATTACCGCCGACAACGTGTTTTGGTTCCTGGTCGCCTTTGAGCTCATGTCGCTGACCTCTTACTTCTTGGTCGTGATCGAGGAGAACGAGAACTCCATCCACGGCGGTTGGCTCTACTTTGTGATCGCGCACGTGGGCTTCGTGCTCATCATGGCGAGTTTCCTTACCATGACCAACTTCGCCGGCGGCTCGTTTGCCTTTGCGGATTTCCGCGCTACGCAGTTTAGCCCCGCGGTCGCGTCCGTGTGCTTCGTGCTCGCCTTCTTTGGCTTTGGCGCCAAGGCCGGTATCATTCCGCTGCACGGCTGGCTGCCTAAGGCACATCCCGAGGCGCCGTCCAACGTGAGTGCCCTCATGTCCGGCGGCATGATCAAGATCGGTACCTTCGGCATCCTCAAGGTTGGTCTCGACCTGCTCTCCGCTTCGGGCGTTCAGGTCTGGTGGGGCCTTATGGTCATGGTCTTCGGTGCGATCTCGTCGGTCCTCGGCGTGGCCTTCGCCCTGCAGGAGCATGACATCAAGCGCCTGCTGGCCTATCACTCCGTCGAGAACATCGGCATCATTCTGCTCGGCGTCGGCGCCTCCATGGCCGCCATGGCGCTCAACTCTGTCGGCATCGCCGTCCTGGCTCTGATGGCCGCCCTCTACCACACGTTTAACCACGCGATGTTTAAGGGCGAGCTGTTCTTGGGCGCCGGTGCGCTGCTGTACTCCACGGGTACGCGCAATATGGAGAAGATGGGCGGCTTGTTCCGTCGTATGCCGGCAACGGCCATCTGCTTCCTCGTTGGCGCGCTTGCCATCTCGGCCATCCCGCCCTTCAACGGCTTTGTGTCCGAGTGGTTCACCTACCAGTCGCTGTTTAACGCCGCCATGCAGGGCGACAAGGCCGTCATGATCGTGGCCGTGTTCGCTGCCGTCGCGCTTGCCATTACCGGCGCGCTGGCTGTCACGTGCTTCGTCAAGGCCTATGGCGTTTCCTTTGCCTCCGCGCCCCGCTCCGAGGCCGCGGCCAATGCCAAGGAGGTTCCCGCCCCCATGGTGTTTGCTCAGGGCCTGCTCGCGGCCATCTGCGTCGTGCTGGGCATTGGCGCTCCCGTGATCGCGCCCGTGCTGGTCAATGTCGCCGCGTCCGTGCTGCATCCGTACGGTGGCGTGTTTGCCGCCGAGGGCATGGAGCTCATGAACCAGTACTCCGGCGCTGCTACCTCCACGCCCGCGATCGCCATTGCGCTCGTGGTGCTCGTCGGCCTTGCCTGCGGTTATCGCAAGCTCAAGACCGTCGGCAAGGTGCAGAAGTCCCAGCCGTGGGCATGCGGCTATGCTCCCAACGAGCATATGCCCGTCGTGGCCACGACCTTTGCCTCCGAGGTGTCCTGGTTTATGCAGCCGCTCTACACGCTGCGCGACCGCTGCACGGCCGTCTGCTGGTCCATCGCGCACTTCTTCCAGAAGCTCACCGGTGTGGCCGAGGCTGTGGAGCCCGTACCCGACAAGGTTCTCGTCGATGCCCCGCATAAGGGTGTCGAGAAGCTCGCCGACCTCGCGACTAAGCTCGAGGGCGGCAACTACAGCATCTATATCTGCTACATCGTCGCGGCACTCGTGGTGTTCCTCGTGCTCGCTGTGCAAATGGGTTAAGGAGGGGAGAGCATGAACAACATCGTACTTGCCGTTCTGCAGGGCGTGGTCGTCATGGCCGTCGCGCCGTTCTTCTCCGGTCTCGGCCGCGTGATTCGCGCCAAGATGCACAACCGTCGCGGCCCCAGCATCATGCAGGACTACCGCGACCTGGCCAAGCTCTTTGCGCGCCCCGAGTCCCAGAGCGAGGACGCGAGCTTTGCGCTGCGCATTATGCCGCCGCTGTTCTTTGCCGTCGCCTTTATGCTCGCGATGGGCTTGCCGCTCTTTACGGCACAAAGCCCCATCCCGGTCTTTGGTGACGCCATCACCATCATGTACAGCCTGGCGCTCGCCCGCTTCTTCTTCGCCCTCTGCGGTGTGGATTCGTCCAACGCCTACGCCGGTATCGGCGGCGTTCGCGAGCTGCTCATGAGCGTGCTTATCGAGCCGTCCATGCTGCTGGCACTGTTTGCCGCCGCCCTGGTGTGCGGCTCCACCGATATCGCCACCATGGGTCAGCACATCATGACGGGCGCCATCGACGCGCCGGTCGCCGTGATCCTCGCCGGCATCGCCTTTGCGATCGCCTGCTATATGGAGCTCGGCAAGCTGCCGTTTGATCAGGCCGAGGCCGAGCAGGAGCTCCAGGAAGGTCCGCTCGCCGAGCTTTCCGGACCGTCGCTTGCGATGGCCAAGCTCGCCATGTCCATGAAGCAGGTCCTGGTCGTCGCCTGGTTCTGCGCGATCTTCGTCCCCTGGGGCGAGCCCGCGACCGTGGGCATCGCGGCCGTTCTGGGCGCGGTCATCTTCCTGGTGAAGTGCCTTATCGACTTTGTCGTGTGCGGCGTGATCGAGAACTCCTGCTCGCGCTCGCGTTTTAAGGTGCTCGGCAATCAGACCTGGGCCGTCGTGGGCATCGCCGTTCTGGCGTTTGTCTTCGTGGTCGTCGGCGTGTAGGAGAAGGGAGAAACAATGTCATTTGCAGTCAGCCTGTCCCTTCTCGGCTTGGTCGCGATCGCGGCCCCGATGGTGGCCTCGGTGCTCGTCGCCCTGTTCCCCCGTCCGTACGCCAAGTGGTTCAGCGTTTTGGGTGCCGCCATCTCGACGGCCTGCACCATCGCCCTCGCCGCGAATTTCGCTGGCGCCGGCATGCCCGACACGCAGGTCCCCCTGATCTCGTTTGGGCAGACCCTCGTCATGGGATTCACCTTCGATCGCATGAGCACGCTGCTCGCGCCCGCCTTTGTGGGTATCGGCCTGCTTGTCGTGATCTATTCGATTCCCTATATGAGCGAGAATAACCGTGAGCATCCCGATGCGCCGCGTCGTCGCTTCTACGCGTACCTCGCGACCTTCATCGGCGCCATGGCCGGCCTCGTGTACAGCTCGACCCTTTTGGGCCAGCTCGTGTTCTTTGAGATCACGGGCGCGTGCTCTTGGGGCCTCATTAGCTACTACATGACGCCTACGGCCAAGAAGGCCGGCATGAAGGCCCTGATCATCACGCATATCGGTGCGCTCGGCCTGTATCTGGGCGCCGCCATCGTGTTTGCCCACACCGGCACCTTCGCCATTACCGCGATTTCCGGCCTCGACGCCAAGCTCAAGGCTATCGTCCTTTTGCTCGTGCTGTTTGCGGCCTGGGCCAAGTCCGCGCAGGTTCCCATGTACATGTGGCTGCCTTCGGCCATGGAGGCGCCGACGCCTGTTTCGGCCTACCTGCATGGCGCCTCGATGGTCAAGGTCGGCGTGTGCGTGTTCGCGCGTGCACTCGTCTCTGCCGGCGAGGTTCCCGAGATCGTGGGCTGGGTCGCCATTATCGACGCCATGGTCACCATGCTCTTTGGTTTCCTTATGTACCTGCCGCAAAAGGACATGAAGCGTCTGCTGGCCTTCTCCACGATCGCTCAGCTCTCCTATGTGTTCTTTGGTCTGGGCCTTTCGGTCTTTGGCAGCCAGCTGGCCTTTGACGGTGCCGTGTGCCACATCTTTAACCACGCTTTCGCCAAGACGCTGTTCTTCCTGATCGCCGGTTCGTTCTCCTTTACGCTCGGCACGCGTATGCTGCCCAAGCTTCGCGGCATCGTAAAGAAGTACCCGATCTCGGGCGTGGGCTTTGGTGTCGCCGCGCTCGCCATTGCCGGCGTGCCGCCCATGAACACGTTCTTCTCGAAGTTCCAGATCATCGCCGGCGGCTTTTCCGTGGGTGCCGGCAACGTCGCGATCCTGGTGCTCGTGTGCATCATGGTCGCCGAAACCGTCGCCACCTTCGCCTGGTTCCTTAAGTGGATGGGCTATTGCCTGCCCGGCGAGCCGAGCGAAGAGGTCGCTGCGGGAGCCCCGCTTCCCCGCGCGATGGCGTTCGTGTTCATCGTGCTCATCATCATGGTCATCGTCAGCGGCCCGCTTTCGGCCAGCTGGATCGGTTAGGAGGTAGAACGACATGGGTTATTCGATCGTCAACATCCTTGGCGGCCTTCTGATCGTTACGTCCACCATGGTGGTCGTCTCCAAGAACATCAAACATGCCATCCGCTGGTATGCGGTGCAGTCGCTGGTGCTCGTGGGGCTGCTCGCCACGCTCGGTGTCACCACCGGTGCGCAGGAGCTGCTTATGTGGGCTGGATCTGCCTTTATCACCAAGGTCGTCCTGGTCCCTTATATCCTCAACCGCGCATACAAGAAGATGGGCGAGCCGAGCGACGCATCGCTCAAGGCCGGCCTTAAGCCCGCGTGGGCCATTTGCATCATCGCCGTCGAGGTTGCGATCTGCTTTGCCGTCGTGACGCAGATCAGCCTGCCCACGGCCGAGGTCGCAACGCCTGCGCTCGCCATTAGCTTCGCTCACTTCTTTGTGGGCCTCACCTGCATCATCTCGCAGCGCAACATCATGAAGCAGATCTTTGGATACTGCCTTATGGAAAACGGCAGCCACGTGACGCTCGCGCTTTTGGCCCCCACCGCTCCCGAGATCATCGAGATCGGTATCGCCACCGACGCCATCTTTGCCGTCATCATCATGTCCATCGTCGTGCGTCGCATTTGGGACGACTCCCACTCGCTCGATGCGCGCGACTTGTCCGAGCTGAGGGGGTAGTCCATGGAAACGTTGATTCTCGCCCTGCTCGCGACTCCTTTGGTGTTCTCGCTGGTCATGGCGTTTTTGCCCAAGAACACGTCCTATAACGTGTTTGCCGGTCTCAACCTGGTCTCCGTCGCAGCCGTCCTGGTGCTGTCGATTATGACGGCCGGCGACGTCCTTATGAGCGGCGAAACCGCGAGCGCTCTTGGCCTGTGGTTCCACCTCGATTCACTGGGCGCCATCTTTGTGCTGCTCATCGGCTTTATCGGTTTTCTTACGGGGCTGTTCTCGCTGCCCTATGTAAAGGCCGATATCGAGGAGGGCTCCATGCCCGCCGAGCGCGCCAAGCAGTATTTTGCGCTGTTTAGCCTGTTTGTGTTCACCATGCTGCTCGCGTGCCTGTCCAACAACATGATCCTCACGTGGGCCGCCGTGGAGGCAACCACGCTTTCCACCGTGTTCCTCGTGGGTATCTACAAGAACAAGACGGCCCTCGAGGCTTCTTGGAAGTATGCGATGGTCTGCACCGCCGGCGTGGCCTTCGGCCTGTTCGGTACGCTGCTGATCTACGCCAACGCCGCCGACGTGATTCCCAACGCCCACGAGGCCGCATTCCTGTCGTGCGTGCTGCCGTATGCCGACCGGTTCGACCCGACGCTCATGCGCCTCGCCTTTGCGTTTGTCGTGATTGGCTTTGGCACCAAGGCCGGCCTGTTCCCCATGCACACTTGGCTGCCCGATGCCCACTCCCAGGCCCCGAGCCCTGTCTCGGCCCTGCTCTCGGGCGTGCTGCTTAAGTGCGCCATGCTTGTGATCATGCGCTCCTACGGCTTTACTATCCAGGCCGTGGGCGCCGAGTATCCGCAACTTTTGCTGCTGATCGTCGGCACGCTGTCCATTTTGGTGGCGGCACTCTCGATGTTTCGCCAAGACGACCTCAAGCGCCGCTTTGCGTACTCGTCTGTGGAGAACGTGGGCGTTATCGCCCTGTGCCTGGGTATCGGTGGCCCGCTGGGTATCGCCGCGGCCCTGCTGCACTGCGTGTTCCACGGCTTTACCAAGACGCTTGCCTTCTGCGTGTCCGGCAACATCCAGCATGCCTTTGGCACGCGTAGCCTGGCCAAGATTCAAGGCGTCGTTGAGGTTGCACCCGCAACCGCCGCACTCGCCATCCTGGCGCTGCTCGGCCTTGCCGCCTTCCCGCCCTTTGGCATGTTTATTTCCGAGTTCCTGACTTTTGTCGCCGGTGTTACCGCCGGTCCCATGTGGCTGGTCGTCGTGGTCGCCCTCGGTCTTACCGTGGCCATCTCCGCGCTCACCCGCATCGCACTCAAGTCGGTATTCGGCCATGCGCCCCAGGGCATGGGCAAGCATGAGGCCCCGGCGCTCATGCTTATCCCCGAAATCATCCTGGCTGTCATGATCTTGTGGTTTGGCATCGCCACCCCGCTGCCTCTCGTGCACGGTGTGGAGACCGCGACCGGCATCGTGCTCGAGCAGAGCACCGAGGAACTTCACGCGACGCCGATGTACCGCGCTGTGTTCGGTACCGAGACCGCTCGGAGCGAGGTGGAGTAACGAATGATTGAAACTGAGAACAAGGTGTATGCCCGTCGCTGCGAGAGCCATGTCGAGGCCCTGCGCCGCGCCGTTCCGGGCTGCATCGAGAAGGTCGAGTGGCAGTGCGAGGACCAGCTGACGATTACCGTCAAGCAGGACAAGCTGCCCGAGGCCGTCCACTACCTGTATTACGAGCGCTACGGTTGGATTCCCGTGATCATCGGCAACGATGAGCGCAGTCTGTGCGGCCGTTACGCCGTGTACTACGTCATCTCCATGGAGGGGGAGGACCCCGGCTGGGTGACCGTGCGCACCGAGGTCGATCCCGCCAAGATGACGTTCCCGTCCGTGACGCCGTTCGTCCCCGCCTGCGTGTGGGGCGAGCGCGAGCTTCGCGACATGTTCGGCCTGATTCCCGAGGGTCTGCCCGATCGTCGTCGCCTGGTGCTGCCCGACGATTGGCCCAGCGGCCTGTACCCGCTGCGCAAGGACTCCATGGACTACCGCTTCCGTCCCGCTCCCGCGAGCGATATGGAAAACTACGAGTTCTTGGCCGATACCAAGGGCAAGGAGACGACGCTCGTCCCCATGGGCCCGTTGCACATTACCTCCGACGAGCCCGGCCACTTCCGTCTGTTCGTTGAGGGCGAGACGATCGTCGACGCCGACTACCGTCTGTTCTACGTGCACCGCGGCATGGAGAAGGTTGCCGAGACGCGCCTGAACTATGATGCCGTGACGTTCCTCGCCGACCGTATCTGCGGCATCTGCGGCTGCGCCCACTCGGTGGCCTATGCCGAAGCCGTCGAGCGCGCCCAGGGCATTCATGTCCCGCCGCGCGCCCAGTACATCCGCGCTATCATGCTCGAGGTCGAGCGCCTGCACTCGCATCTGCTCAACATTGGCCTCGCATCGCACTACACGGGCTTCGACTCCGGCTTCCAGCAGTTCTTCCGCGTCCGCGAGAAGTCCATGGACCTGGCCGAGAAGCTCTCCGGTCACCGTAAGACCTACGGTCTCAACGTGATCGGCGGCGTGCGTCGAGACATTTTGGCCGAGCAGAAGCTTTCCACGCTTACGACCATCCACCAGCTGCGCTCCGAGGTTCAGGAACTCGTCGACGTCTTGCTCTCCACGCCCAACTTTATTGAGCGTACGAGTGGCATTGGCATCTTGGACCGCAAGATCGCACGCGATTTCTCGCCGGTCGGCCCGCTCATGCGTGGCTCGGGCTATGCCCGCGACGTGCGTTTTGACCATCCCTTCGACGGCTACGCCGATCCGGACGTCCAAAAGATGCACGCCGCCACGGCCGACACCTGCGATGCCTTCGGCCGTACCGCCGTTCGCATCCAGGAGGTCTACGATTCGATCGACATGATCGAGACCATGCTCGAGAACTGCCCGTCGGGCCCCATCCTCACCACGGATTGGGAGTACACCCCGCACAAGTACGCCATCGGCGCCACCGAGGCGCCGCGCGGCGAGGATGTGCACTGGGCGATGCTCGGCAACAACCAGAAGTGCTACCGCTGGCGCGCCAAGGCCGCCACGTACAGCAACTGGCCGGTCCTGCGCTACATGTTCCGCGGCAACACCGTGGGCGACGCGGCGCTGATCGTCGGCTCGCTCGACCCGTGCTACTCCTGCACCGACCGCGTGACGGTGACCGATGTCGCCGCCAAGCGCGACCACGTGCTCGACAAGGAGCAGTTCGAGAACGTCTGGCGCGACAAGTCGCCGCTTGCGGGCGAGGGCACCGTGGCCGCTCCGCTCGATGAGGAGGCGCTCTAATATGCTGAAGCTTTGGAAGGTTAACGCCAAGGCCGGCGACGCGACGGTCAAGTACCCGTTTGCGCCGTTCCCCACCAATAAGGACATGCGCGGCAAGCCCGAGCACAATGCCGAGCTCTGCATCGCCTGCGGTGCCTGCGGCGTGGCGTGCCCGGCCGATGCCATTCGCATGGACACCGACCTTGCGGCCGATACCATTACCTGGTCGATCGACTACGGCCGCTGCATCTTCTGCGGCCGCTGCGAGGAAGCCTGCCCCATGGAGGCCATCAAGCTCACCGAGGAGTTTGAGCTGGCCGTTATGAGCAAGGATGACCTCACCAGCAAGAGCGTCTATACGCTCGAGCACTGCTCGCGCTGCGGCAAGCCGTTTGCCCCGCACAAGGAGATTGACTACGCCAAGCGCCTGCTGCAAAAAGCCGGCGGCATGGAGGCCGAGCAGGCCGCCCGTACCGTCGGTATGTGCCAGGAGTGCAAGCGCGAGCTCGACGCCCTGCGCGCCGCCTCGGCCGTCAAGACCGGCAACGCGCGCGGCATGGCTGCCAACGAGACGCTTGCGTCCGGTGAGCCCCAGGGCCCCGGCATGGAGTATCTGGGCGGCCACGGCGTGAACCCGGAGTATGTCGACCGCGAGCTCAACCCCGATGCGCCCGAGATCCCCGCTGGACCTGCACCGGTCGAGGGCATCATCATGGATTTTGATACGAAGGAGGAGTAACCATGGCCGAACCCACGCTTTTGCCCGAGCGGCTTCAGTACCGCCCGACCAAGATCGAGCTCGACGAGAGCATCGAGAAGGCCAAGGCGACCCTTCTTAAGAAGATCAAGCGCTCGGTGTACGTCTACCGTGTTGACTGCGGCGGCTGCAACGGCTGCGAGATCGAGATCTTCGGTTCCATCACGCCCGTCTTCGACGTCGAGCGCTTTGGTATCAAGGTCGTGCCCTCGCCCCGTCACGCCGATGTGCTGCTGTACACCGGCGCCGTGACGCGCGCCATGCGCATGCCGGCGCTGCGCGCCTTTGAGGCCGCACCCGATCCCAAGATCGTGGTGTCCTATGGCGCGTGCGGCTGCACCGGCGGCATCTTCTACGACAACTACTGCGTCTGGGGCGGCACGGACAAGATTCTGCCGGTCGATGTCTACATCCCCGGCTGCCCGCCCAGCCCCGCGCAGACCGTCTACGGCTTTGCCATGGCACTTGGCCTGCTGGACCAAAAGCTCCATGCCGAGACCACGGTGGAGGCCGCTGGCGAGCAGGCCGATATCCTGCACCCCGGCGTGCCGTACAAGCTGCGTGTTGCCATCGAGCGCGAAGCTCGCGCCATGAGCGGTTACCGTTATGGCCGCGACCTGGCCAACGAGTTTATGGATACGCTCGAGGGTGCGCCCAAGGGCGATATCCGCGGTGCCATGGCGCTGCTCATCGACAAGCAGGACGATCCGCGCCGCGTCGAGGTGTACTCGGCGCTGCAGGATCTGGTGCTGGCCGGAGGTCGCTAGATGGAACTCACGGACCGCTCTGGTTACTTTGCGGGCCCCGGCATGCTCGGCGGCTCCTTTGGCGATGCCTCGCGCGCAAGCGACGAGGCCGCCGAGGGCGTCGTCGACCCCTCCCTGGGCCATGCGCCCGACCAGGTGGTCTTTTACGAGCTCACGCGTAAGTTTGTGGAGACCGAGGAAGACGTTCCCCAGGAGGCCTGCGACGTGCTGTACTACACGCTCGCCGTGGGCCACCACACCGGCGTGCTCGACTGCTTTGAGCCGCGCCTATCGGTGCCGGTGGATGTGTTCTATTCGCTCGTCGACGCGCTGCCGGAGGGGGAGGCCAAGACCAAGTTCGAGGCCATCCGCTCCTTTGGTGAGTGCCAGCTCGACAAGGCGGCGGTGCCGTCGCTGCTCGAGGCCTGCGATGCGCTGCTCGACGAGCGCGGTTTTCGCGGGTCGGCCAAGGCCGGCATCTCGGTGTTCGACGACGACTTTGGCCTGCATGCCCAGCAGGTCGCGTTTCTGATGAAGTTTCGCGATCTGGTGGAGCGCGTGCGCGATGTGTCGGGCGTGTATCTGACGGGGAGGTTGCAGTAATGGGTTGCGTTGTGGATGGACGTGTGAACGGCGCCCCGTTTGCGGGCATCGTGCTCACGGCGGGAAGCGTACTGCGTGCCGACGATGCCGCCGGCCCCGTGCTCTCCAAAAAGATGGAGGACGCACCCATCGCCGGTTGGTACACCATCGACGGGGGCCAAACGCCCGAGGATGACATCATCGAGGTCAAGCGCGAGCGTCCGCCGCGCCTGGTCTTGGTCGATGCCGCCGACATGGCGCTGCCCGTCGGGTCCATCCGTTTGCTCGACAAACGCGATGTGGCCCGCAAGTCGATGTTCACCACGCATTCGCTTCCCTTGTCGATTCTGATCGAAGAGATTGAGCAATCGTGCGATGATATCGTCTTCGTCGGGATTCAGCCGGGCGACACGGAGTTCTACAACCCCATGTCCCCGGAAGTCTTTGACGCCGTCGACGCCGTGTACGACGCCGTGGCCGCCAACGACTTTTCCCACTTTGTCCGCTTGGGGCAAGAGCAGTAGGAGCACTTGTTCCATTTTGTTAGGAAAGAAGTGATTGACATGGCAGATTCCAAGGTGGAGTACCCCGCTCCCGATTGCCTGGCGCCCGCTGCGATCGAGGCCAAGACCGAGGCCGCCGGCGTGACCAAGGCCAACCTGCCGGTCGCAAAGGCCTTTCTGTTGGCAATGTTCGCCGGCGCGTTCATCGCCTTCGGCGGCCTGTTCTTTACGGTGTTCTTGAGCGATAGCACGCTCGGCTGGGGCGCTCAGCGCGTCGTGGGCGGCCTGTGCTTTTGCCTGGGCCTGGTGCTGGTACTGGTGTGCGGCGCCGAGCTGTTTACCGGTAATTCGCTTATGGTCTGCGCGCTCAAGAGCAAAAAGATCACCCTGGTCCAGATGCTCAAGGCTTGGGTCGTCGTATGGGTCGGTAACTTTGTCGGCGCTCTGTTCATCGTCTTTTTGGTGTACATGGCCGGCATTTACAAACTCAACGGCGAGGCAGTCGCCAATTCCATGGTGAGCGTCGCCGCCGGCAAGGTGACGATCGACTGGGTGACGATCTTCTTCCGCGGCATCCTGTGCAACATCTTTGTGTGCCTGGCCGTGTGGATCGGTACCGCCGGCAAGACCGTGGTCGATAAGGTTGTGGGCATTCTGCTGCCCATCGCCGCCTTTGTGGCCTGCGGTTTTGAGCACTGCGTCGCCAACATGTACTTTTTGCCCATGGGCGCCGTGATGCATGCATGCGGCTATGGCGCCGACGTCGCCGGCGCCGATGCGCTCAACGCTGCGGGCATTGCGTTTAACCTGTCCGCTGCCACGCTGGGCAACATCGTGGGCGGCGCGGTTCTGGTCGCGCTCGGCTACTGGTTTATCTACGCCAAGAAGTCCGAGGCGTAAGGTATCGTCTGTTTGACGTTAGGCCTCCCGCGGGGCGTTGCCGTGCGGGAGGCTTTTTGGGTCTGGGGCCCGTTGCCGGGCTTTTGGCCTGTTGTGTTTGGCTGATGAAAGGGGTAATCGAGATGGCATCTGCTGTGAAGCGTGACGGTCGCGCCGTGGTGACCACATGCGGGGGATGCTATGCCGATTGCGCCTTTGCGGCACGCGTTGAGGACGGCTGCGTGGTGGCCGAGTTGCCGGTGCCGGGGCATCCATGCGCGGCGCGTGCCCTGTGCGCCCGCGGACGGCATCGCCTGGCAATGCCGTTTGACGAGCACGATCGCATTGTGCACCCCATGCGCCGACGAGCTGATGGCTCGGGGTTCGATGCGATTTCGTGGGACGAGGCGTTCGCGCAGATTGCGGCGCGCCTTGGGGGGATTATTGACGAGTGTGGTCCGCGCGCGCTGGGCATGACGCTCGGCGTGCCCTCGTTCGACCGCTACTGGGCGTATCGTTTTATGCATGCGCTGGGTTCGCCCAACGTGTACGGTGCCGATGGCGCCTGCGAGGTAAGCCGACTTACCGGCTGGGAGCACAGCCTGGGCTACAGCCCCGCCTCCGACCTGGCACATACTGATTGCATCATGTATTTGGGACGTTCCATTGTCGATTCGTCGACGATGGGGGCCGTTGACGCGCTCAACGATGCCCGTCGCCGTGGGGCGAAGATTATCGTGGTCGACCCCCGGCGCAGCGGCTCGGCTGCACTTGCCGACCGCTGGTTGCGCGTGCGCCCGGGCTGCGACTTGGCGCTGCTGTTGGGTATTGCCCATGTCTTGATTGCCGAGGGCCTGTATGACCACGAGTTCGTGACCCGCTATACCACGGGCTTTGACGAGCTGGCGCAGGCGGCTAGTGCTTGGACGACCGAGTGGGCCGAGTCGATGTGCGACGTGCCGGCCGCAGAGATTGCCGCCACGGCGCGCGATCTAGCTGCCGCCGCGCCCGCCGCTGTGGTGGATGCGGGCTTTCATGGTGGCATCGGTATCGCGTATGCCAACAGCACCCAGACCGCGCGCGCTATCTGCATGGTCGATGTGCTGCTGGGCTGTATTGGACATGCGGGCGGCGCGCTCAATCCGCCCACGCCGCTTGCGCTGGGCGACTTGGACCCTGCGCGCTTCGCGATGCCGTCGATGCCGCGTGAGCCCAAGTTGGGGTCCGAACGCTATCCTCTGGTCGACCCCGAGCGCGGTCTGTGCACGACCATCGGCCAGTCGATTCTGGGCGGGGACCTGCGCGGGCTGATCGTTTACGCCAGCAATCCCGGGGCGGGCTATGGCAATGCGCAGGCTTGGTTGGGTATTTTGCAGCAGCTCGACTTGCTCGTGACGATTGATATCCGCTGGTCCGAGACAGCGCGCGCTTCTGACTTCGTGCTGCCCGATGTGACGTATCTGGAGGCCGACCGCGGTGTGGGCACAGTCGTGGGCGTCAACGATTCGCGGGTGTTCTACCGCAACGCCGTGCTGCCTGTGCAGCATGACGACACACGTTCCGGTCGGGAGATTTTTGCCGGTCTGGCGCAGGCGTGTGGCGCGGGTGAGTACTTCCAGTTTACGTCTGACGATCTGGCGGCTGCCCAGGTGGCGCCTTTTGGGATCAATCTGGACGAGCTCAAGGAGCGCGGCTGGGCCGACACGGGTGTTGCGTTGCCGTCGCGTACGGGCGAGCCGGCGATTCCCTTGGATGGCGGCAAAATTGCGCTGGCAAGCGACGTATGGGAACGAGCCAGCCTGGGTCGTGTACCCAATTGGATCGCTCCCATGGTGGAGCCGGGCCCGGGGATGTTTCGCCTCATTAGCGGCAACCGTCCCTTTGAGTCGCATACCTCGCGAAGGCTTGCAGCCCAAGGTGCCGCCGAGGCTGGGTCGGACCTGGATGCCGTGCAGATGAATGCCGATGCTGCCGCGCACATGGGCATCGCCGACGGCGAGATCGTCGAACTCGTGAGCGATATGGGCCGCGACCGCGTGCGTGTGGAGACGACGCCGTATCTGCATCCGGCGTGCATCTTCACCTCGGCCGCCCCCGGTGGGCGTTCGTTTGGCGCCGATGCCGGTGGCGCTCAAGCCTTGGGTGTGGGCCCGCTCGACCATACGCCGTTACGTTGGGACCCGTTGACGGGCGCCGCGCTCACCCAGGAAAACGCCGTTCGCGTGGAAAAGATCGCGGCGCGCGGGGATAATGACGAGTAATTGACTCAGCTGATGTATTTGACTGATCCACGTTTCTTTTGAAAGGCCGCACATGAGCGATAGCCAGAACATGTCCGATGAGGTGCGCGCCCGCCTGCGCGCCATTCCTTCCGTCAACGAGCTGCTTGCCGAGTGGCCGGTGGTGAAGGCGGCGGGGGAGACCTGCGACGCGGTGGTCCATGCTGCCGTGACGGCCGAGCTCGACGAGGAGCGCGCCGCCATTCGCGCCGGTGCC
>CABMOY010000006.1 GCA_902388345.1 uncultured Collinsella sp. | reverse complement strand
TGACGTTCAACTTCAAGGGCGCGACCAGAAGGTCAGCGCCCTTTCGTTTCACGTCACCTTGCCTCAAATGCGGCCCGCTCGCTGTCCGTCCTCTATCTGCGGCGTTGTCTTGGCTGACACTTGGCACTTGGGGACGTTCCTTTTGTGCCGGCACTTTGGGACAGTCCTTGTGCCAAGTAGTCATTCAAGAACGTCCCCAATGACTACACTCAAAAACGGCGCCCGTCGGCGATGTTGCCGGCGGGCGCCGTTGTCTTGAAGACGAAATGATCCGTTTTCCTCCGTCTCCAAGGGATCATTACAGTGAGTCGATAAAGCGCTGCTGGGCGGCGCGGCCGGCTTCGTCCCACTTAAAGACGCCGGCGTTGTCGAGCACGTGGCCAAACACCACGCCGACCTCCTCGTGCAGGATATCGATGGCGTTGTCCGCCGTAAGCTCGTCGGCACGGCGGGCGTAGACGTCTTCCGCCCATGCGGCGTGGCTGCGGCAAAGATCATCGCCCTCGAGCGCGCCGGCGAGATCGTAGCTGGCATCGGCCTTGGCCGCCAGCAGGTGCTCGCGGACAGCGCCGAGCTCGGGAACCAAGCGCGGCGGCAGAATGGCCAGGCCCATGACCTCGATCAGGCCGATGTTCTCCTTCTTAATGTGGTGATACTCGGCATGCGGGTGGAACACGCCCAGCGGATGCTCGTCGGTCGTGATGTTGCAGCGAAGCGCCAGGTAGGCCTCGTAGATTTCGCCGCCGGCGTTGCCGCGGGAGTCGACGCGGCGGATGACCGGCGTCACGGTGTTGTGGGCCACGCCATCGGCTGTGTGCGCGATGACGCCCACCGACTCATCGGTCCACTTGCGCCAGGCGAGGATAATTTTCTCGGCGGCATCGAGCAGCTGAGCGCGGTCATGCGAGCGCAGGCGCAGCACCGAGAGCGGCCACTGCAGCACGGTGCCGCTGACCTGGTCAAATCCGGGCACGCTAAACTGCGAGACCTCGGCGGCATGCATCATGGGGAATTCGTGCGCACCGCCCTGGAAGTGGTCGTGCGAAAGAATCGAGCCGCCCACGATAGGCAGGTCGGCGTTAGAGCCGATGAAGTAATGCGGGAACAGGTCCACAAAGTCGAGCAGGCAGGTCAGGCTCTTGCGGTCGACGTGCATCGGACGATGCTCGGAGCTCATGGCAATGCAGTGCTCGTTAAAGTACGCGTACGGGCTGTACTGGAAGCCCCAGCGCTCGCCGTCGAGCTGGATGGGGATAACGCGCAGATTCTGGCGGGCGGGGTGAGCGCCGCCGTCGGCTGCGGCGGAGCGTCCGGGGTAGCCCTCGTTTTCGATGCAGAGCTGGCAGGCGGGATACTTTTCGCCCGTGTTCTTGGCTGCACCTGCCGCGGCGATATCGCGCGGGTCCTTCTCAGGCTTGGACAGGTTGATGGTGATCTCCAGGTCACCCCAGTTGGTGGGGGTGCTCCATTTGATGTTGCGTGCGATGGCGGCGCGGCGCACATAGCCGGCGTCGCAGCACAGGCCGTAGAACCAGTCGGTCGCGGCGCGGGGTTCGTTGACCCCCATACGTCCGTTGAACTCCTCGTTTACAACCGAAGGCCTCGGCATGAGCGCGCCCATGATGCGCATGGCGATGCGGTCGCGGCCCGACGCCGTGTCCTCGACAGCACCATTGGCAACGGCGGCCTCGGAAAGCGCGGCAAGCGTGCCCTCCAGGTCAAAGTCGGGAAGGGTATCGGGGTGCAAGAGCGAAATCTTCTCGGTCTTGAGCGCCCAGGACATGTCGAGTGACGGCCCCGTGGCGCCGATGCACTCCAAAATGGTGTTGTAGGCCCAGATACGATCGTCCTGGCCGATCATCGATCGATGGATGGCGTATTCGATCAGGCCCTGTGCGGCCTCGCGCACGTCAGTCATTACAGCCATGCCGCGTAAGCCCCCTTGTCAGAGATAGCGTAGTGGCGGGCAGAGCCCTCGCCCAGCCAGCTGTTCATCTTGGTAATAAAGGTGTCGACCAGGTCGAGCGGCACGAAGGCCTGGATGGTGCCACCAAAGCCGCCACCGTGAATGCGAACGGCGCCGCGGCCGTCGAGCACGTGCTCGGCCAGCGCCAGGGCATACATGGAAGGCTGCTCAGATCCCAGCTTGGCAACAACATTCTGCAGGTACATGGCGGAGCTGGCGCCCGACTCGCGCGTCAGGACCAGGAACTGGTCAATGTCGCCGGCGTTCAGAGCTGCCCAGCGCTTGTCGACCAGGCCGTTCTCGTACCAGTAGTGAACGGCGCGCAGGCAGGCGCGGTCGCCCAGCTTGGCGCGCAGCTCGGGGAGCTTGGCGTCAAAGTCGGCAACGTCGACCTCGCACAGGCGCGCCTTGCCAAACTCGGCAGCGACGTCTTGCATCTCGCGCGGAACGGCGGCGTAGTCATCGGTGGCTGCCACGTGGTCGGCGCCGACCTTAACGAGCACGAGCGCATAGCCGTGATCCTCAAAGTTGAGCTCGAGCTTCTGGGTTTTAGGTTGAGCCTGGTCCTCAAAGTCCATGTAGGCGAGGCCGCCCAGGCACACGGCGGCTTGGTCCATCAGACCGCAGGGCTTGCCGTAGTAGTTGTTCTCGGTGCGCTGGCTCATCTGAGCGAGCGTGACGGGCTCAATGGCGGGCGCGCCCCAGAGCGTCTCCATGGCACGGCCGTACGCGGCCTCGACGGCGGCAGAGCTGGAAAGACCGCCGCCCGAGGGGACGGAGCAGGTGAAGGCAAAGTCGAAGCCCTGGGGCTCTACGCCCAGAGCAGCGATTTCGTGGGCCATGCCGCGGACGAGGCTCGCGGACGTGCCCTTCTCGGACTCCTGAACATCCAGCGTGTCGAGCGTGATCTCAAACGTAGGATAGCCTTCGTCGGCGACGCGAATCTTGTTGGTGTCGGTCGCCACGGCAATGCCGTCAACAGCGACATCGAGCGAGCCGGCGATAACGTGGCCACCCTCGTGGTCGGTGTGGTTGCCGCTGATCTCGGAACGCCCGGGCGCGTGCACGTAGAGCACCTGGCGGTCGCCGATGGGGCCAAACTCCTCCTCAAACAGCTTGGTGAGCGTGGCGAATGTCTTTTCATCGGGGGTGGTCATGGGAGTCCTTTCCTTGGCGCATACTGACGAGTTTTCCGTCGTAGTGAGTACGTTAACAATCTGAAGGAACGTGAACTCAGCATCTACGATGCCGCACGTTACGGGCTATGTTAACGTACTCATAACACAACACTTATCACTTTTTGAGAATCTGGTAATCGGTAGAAATTCAGCCGTGAACGGTATTGCCGTATGGACTTATAGAGCAGAAGAGTTGCGGATTGAAAAAGTAGAGTACGTTAACATGCGTCCGACGATAGCGGGCTTCGGCGCGGGGTGTGTTTCTGCCCGGGCCGGCATGCACGCTATTCAGATCTCGCAAGGGTGAAGGTGATCCTGTGGCAAGGCGCCCGTCCAACGATACAGGTATGCGTCCGGTCTCCATGGCCGACGTCGCCCGCGCTGCTGGCGTTTCGCAGCAGACGGTTTCGCGCGTCGCCAACGGCCTCCCTAACGTCAACGAGCAGACGCGCCAGCGCGTGCAGGCCGCCATGCAAGAACTTGGTTTCCGTCCGAGCTATGCCGGTCGTTCGTTGCGCGACGGCCGTTACCATTCGGTTGGTCTGTGCGTCAACGATGTCACCAAGTTTGGCAACCTCTCAATGATCGACGGCATCGCCAGCGCTGCTCGCGAGCATAATTGCGCCATCACGCTGGTCGAGATGTCCAAGACCGAGGAGTTCTCGCTTGCCGAGGCAACGCGTCGTATGGCCGCATTGCCGGTGGACGGCATCATTATCGGCATGAGCCGTATGGCGCCCGATTTTGAGACGTTTGATCCACTGCCGGGCATTGGCACGGTCATCGTTACCATGTATGCGCACCCGCGGGTGACCACGGTCGACTCTGATCATTACGGCTGCTCGCTCTTGCTTATGGATCACCTGTTTGAGCTGGGGCACGAGCAGATTCGCTATATTGGCGGCCCGTCCTTCTCGGTCGACGAGCAATTTCGTCGCGCCGGTTGGAAGGATGCGCTCGAGCGTAAACACATCGAGCCGGCAGAGCCGCTCGAGGGCGACTGGTCTGCCAACAGCGGTTACGAGGCCGGCAGGTACCTGGCCGAGCATGACCGCGCCATGACGGCGATTTACGCGGCAAACGACCAGATGGCAAACGGTGCGATCGCTGCGCTGCGCGATAGCGGCTTGCGCGTGCCCGAGGACGTGAGCGTGGTGGGCGTTGACGATTCGCTCGATGATTTTGTCGCACACAACGAGCTCACGACCGTGCGGTTCGATCTGCATCAGCGCGGACGCGAGGTATTCGAGCATGCGGTTCCCGAGGCGGGTGCGGCGGACAAAACCGTTGCCATTCGTATTCCCGGACAACTCATCATTCGACATAGCACGGCGATACCGCGCGCATAGTTTTCGCAGGTCAACGGCTCGGCGTTGCATATCAATAACAATCGGTAAGGATGCCGGCAGATAGCCGTGACTATGAAGGCGAGTGCTATGATAGACGGGTTCATTTGTCTATCTAGGAGGCTTTGCCTGATGGAGATCACCAAGGATATCCGCTACATTGGCGTTGACGATCATGACATCGACCTGTTCGAGGGCCAGTACGACGTGTCCGAGAACGGTATGGCATACAACAGCTACGTTATCTTGGGCGAGAAGATCGCTGTCGCCGATTCGGTCGATGGCGGATTTGTCGACGAGTGGCTCGGCAACCTCGAGACCGTACTCGACGGCTGCACGCCCGACTACCTGGTCATCCATCACATGGAGCCCGATCACTCCGCCGGCATCGCCGCCTTTATGGAGCGCTATCCCCAGGCGCAGATTGTGGCAAGCATGGGCGCCTTCCGCATGATGGTCAACTTCTTTGGCACCGATTTCCCCGAGCGCAAGATAGTCGTCAAAGAGGGCGACGTGCTCGATCTGGGCGGTCACAGCCTAACGTTTGTCGGCGCCCCCAACGTGCACTGGCCCGAGGTACTCTTCTCCTACGAGTCCACCGATAAGGTGCTCTTTAGCGCCGACGGCTTTGGAAAGTTTGGCGCCAACGACATCGAGGACCCCGAGGGTTGGGCTTGCGAAGCGCGCCGCTACTACTTTGGCATCGTCGGTAAGTTCGGCAAGTTCGTGCAGGCCGTGCTCAAGAAGGCCGCCGACCTGGACATCCAGATCATCTGCCCGCTTCACGGCCCCGTACTGACCGAGAACCTGGGCTACTACCTCGACACCTACAACACCTGGTCGAGCTATCAGCCCGAGGACGAGGGCATCACCATTGCCTATGCGAGCGTCTACGGCCATCTGAAGGCCGCCGTCGAGGAGCTCGCCGCAGCGCTCGAGGCTCGCGGCCAGAAGGTCTCCGTCTTTGACCTGGCTCGCGACGACATGGCCGAGGCCGTTGAGGATGCGTTCCGCTATGACCGCCTGGTGCTCGCCTCCATTACCTATCAGGGCGAGGTTTTCCCGTTCATGAGCACCTTTATCCACACGCTCGCCGAGCATGCCTACCAGAACCGTACCGTGGCGCTTGTCGAGGCCGGTTCCTGGGCGCCTGCAGCTGCCAAGGTTATGACCAAGGAGCTCGAGGGCATGAAGGACATCACCCTGGCGCAGAATAAGGTGACCGTCCTGGGTTCGCTCAACGACGCCTCGCGCGCTCAGATCGAGGCCCTCGCCGACGAGCTTTCCAAGTAGCGACACGTTCACTTTTGACGCTCAACCATCACAACCACCACAAAGGGGACAGGCACCTTTGTGGTGGTTTTTGTTTAAGCGCCGGCGATGACGAGATTTGGGCGGGCGTCGTCGGCGGTCTCGGCGATTGAGGTGGCGACGGCGCCATCGGGATCACGGTCCATCACGATGGTGTCGACATCGGTCAGCTCGGCAAAGCGGTACATGCCGCGTCCGTTAACCTTGCTGGCGTCCATAAGGGCGACGCTTTGACGGGCGGCACCGACCATAGCCGCTTTGGTCTCGGCCATCTGCGGAAAGTCGGTCGTAAAGCCGCAGCCGGGAACAAAAGCTCCAGGGCACATGACGGCAAGATCGGCGTGGACCATTTGGAGCGCCTGCATAGTGAGCGGTCCGTACAGATAACGATGGCCTTTGCGCAGCGCCCCGCCCGGCATGACGACATCGACTGAGGGCATGCTCTCGTCGATGTAATCGGCAATGGTAATGTCGGCCGTGATGACGGTGATACCATCGCGCTGATCGAGGAGCCGGACGAACTCGAGCGCCGTGGTGCCCGAGTCGACGAGCAGGGTGTCACCGCTGCCGACGAGTTCGATGGCACTTTGTGCGATGGCCTGCTTGGCGGCGACATTTACGTTGATGCGGCGATCTTGCGTGGAGACAGTTAGGCGTTTGTGGAGCGACACGGCGCCGCCATGCGTGCGACGCAGCTTGCCGGATTCGGCGAGCGCGTCCAGGTCGGCGCGGGCGGTGACGGAGGACACGCCAAAGGTTTGGGCGATGTCTGCCACCTGAACGGAGGCGTTATGCTCGAGCATTTCCATGATGGCGGCGCGGCGCTCATCGGCGAAAGCCCGGGTTGTTGCGTGGGCCATAGCTGCTCCATCCTCAACCTAAATTTGCAGGAATTGTGTTGAGTCTATTTTCGTTCATTTTCTTTTTAAGTAAGAAAACACCTTTCGATTACTTATCTTTTCTATAAAAGAAAGACAATTCGTGTGAAAACTTCAGTGTCGGATAGAGGAATTTGGTCCGAATCCCTTCCGTTTGCTTTTCAAAAACGAGCGTCTTGACCTGCGTGCCGGCGATATCTCATGCATGTAACACGAACGATTTTCATACAATGGGGGCAGCAAAACGCAAGGTAAAACGCCTTGCGGACACGTACGCCCGATGTCCAGATGCGGGCGAGGGAGAGGAGCAAACGCTTATGGCACTTGTTACCACCGAAAAGATGCTCAAGGACGCTCAGGCCGGCCACTACGCCGTCGGCGCGTTCAACGTCGAGAACCTCGAGTTTGTTATGGCCGTTCTGGCCGCTGCCGAGGAGACCAAGTCCCCCGTCATCATGCAGACCACCCCGGGCACGATTAAGACCGCTGGTCTGGACTACTTCTACGGCATGGTCAAGGCTGCCGCCGAGCGCGCTTCCGTGCCCGTTGCCCTGCACCTTGATCACGGCGATGGCTATGACCGCTGCATGCAGGCTTTCCGCACGGGCTACACCTCCGTCATGATCGACGGTTCGCACGAGTCCTTCGAGGACAACATTGCCCTGACCAAGTCCGTCGCCGATGCTGGCCGCGCCATGGGCGTGCCCGTCGAGGCCGAGCTCGGCAAGGTTGGCGGCAAGGAGGACGACGGTCCCGCGGTTGAGGGCGAGAGCCCCTACACCGATCCGGCCGAGGCCAAGGAGTTCGTCGAGCGCACCGGCTGCACCTCGCTGGCCATTGGCGTTGGCACCAGCCACGGCGTGTACACGAGCGATCCGCACATCGAGCAGTCCGTGGTCAAGGCCATCCGCGACGCCGTCGACGTGCCGCTGGTTCTGCACGGCACCTCCGGTGTGCCCGATGAGCAGGTTGCCGAGGCTGTGAAGAACGGCATCTGCAAGGTCAACTACGCCACCGAGCTGCGTCAGGCCTACACCAAGGGCTTCATGGCCTACATGGCCGAGAACCCTGCCTGCTTCGATCCCAAGAAGCCGGCCAAGGAGGGCATGCGTGAGATCACCGAGCTGGTTAAGATCCGCATGACCAACCTCAACTCTGTGGGCAAAGCAGAGTAACAGCAAGGGTACTCCGACTCGCTACATATCCCGGGGAGGGACGAGGGCTTAGTTCCCCAATCGTCCTCGGGCATGCAAAAAGCCTCGCTGCGCACTTCGTGCGGCGAGGCTTTTTGCCCCCTGCGGAAAGATTGGGGAACTAAGCCCTCGTCCCTCCCAGGTTGACCTACTCGAGGTCGTCGCCCTTGTGGCGTTAGGGCGGAAAATAATAAGAAGCCTTCGCGCTGCGGAATGATTTTGGAAACTAAGTACGGGGACCCGCCCAAGCCGTCCTGCTCAATCGCCCTTGTGGCGTTGGGGCGGAAAGGGTGGGGCGCGTGGGTTATTTGGTTGTTAGGGTTAGTAGGTCGTTGGGGGTTTTGAGGTTGTAGGTGGCGTTTGGGATATCTTGGTGTGATCCCCATGCCGCTCTGGCAAAACTGACCCCTGCCGAAGTTGCGCATTGTTCGTCGTAGACGGTGTCGCCAACGTAGACGACGTTGCCAGGATTCGCGCCCGTACGTCGGAGATATTCGAGCATGGGTGCGGGTGCGGGTTTATGTTCGGTTGTGTCTTCGACAAGGATGATGTGTTCAAAAAACTTATCGAAGCCAAGGGGTGCAATTTCGTCTGTGTATTCGTCGCGTGCACGTGAGGAGACGATGCCAAGTTTGCAGCCGCTATCGGCGAGTGTTGCGATGACTTCAAGCAAACCTGGAAACACGCTGATGGTGCTTTTAAAGCTGGCGGCAACTTGGCACCAGCGATCCAACGTTGCCTGCGAGTAGATTCCAAGTTTCTCAAGGGCATCCTTGCCGGGTATGCCGAGGGCAAAGTCAAGCTCGTGTCGGGGAAGCGTTTTGCTGGTCTCTTCTTGGACAATCTGGACAAGCGATGACAGAACGCTTTCTTCTGTATCTGCCAATGTCCCATCAACGTCAAATACGATATGGTCAAAGTGCTTCATATGATTGCTCCTCTCTGTTGTTTGCCTGCAAGTTTGATGCAGTGACAGAAGAAGGGCTAGCGGGATTTCTGCCTGGTGCTATCGAGATTCTGCCTCGCTGCTCGATAGCTCGAAGGAGTGCACCCCATTTGTTCTTTAAATATCTGGCCAAGATGGCTTGCTGTTATAAATCCGCATTGGCGCGCGACTGTCTGTACCGTTCGCGTGGTGTGTGCCAAAAGTTCGCAAGCACGGTTTATGCGGTATGCGCGTAGATATGCCGCCGGGGTCGTTCCTGCACAAGTTTCGATAATGCGGTAACACTCTCTTTCGCTTACGCCGGCTGCAGATGCCATCTGGGGCACATCTATAGCGGCTGCATAGTTTGCGCGGATAAAGTCCAGGATTGCCTTGAACTGTACGTCGCGGCTGGTCATCCAAGAGGCGCCGTCGGAAGAAAAGAGCGGTTCGGTCTTGGCGTTAATCTGAATCCAGAGCTCTGACAAACTATTTCGAAGCGCCATCTCGTTCTGCGGCCGTTGAAGGTCGTGGCTAAAGGAGCTCTTCAGCAAATCGATAAAGGGCATATCGTCGGGATTGGTGGGCGACCATTTGAGCACATCGACGCCTCGACATTGAAGCAATGGGTTGATGTAGCGCTTTTGGAGACGTCCCGCGGGATCGCCGAGCATCGACGGCTGAAAGATATGCAGCATTTGAATGGCTGGCGCCGAATTGGGTGATTGCAGCGTGCTGTGCAAAACGCCGCCGTTGATAAAGCCGGCGGACCCTTCCTCAAAGCGTACGTGCTCATGAGCCGCGTGCGTTCGATAGTCAATCGCTCCCTGCTCCATGTAGAAAAGCTCAACTTCGGAATGCCAGTGCCAGGGGACGGAATTGCCCGGATAGCGAGCGAATTCTGCGCGTTCGGCAATATAGGGCCAGTCTTCGGCGGTCTCGGGAAACGCTTCCTCGCGTCCTCCGCGGTGCAATTCTATGTGATCCATGTTTCGCATGGCATCAGTATAAAGCGCGATGGGCTTAGATTGCTCTTGCCTGTTCGGGGAACGCCTTGTCTAGGGATGCCTGGAGCTTTTTGAATGAGGCTTGCAGGTTGAGTCGCTGATTTTGTGAGCGATTGGTCCGGGCGGTTGGGGAGTCGAGGAGGCCGTTTCTCTGTGTCGGGGGGAAGGAGAAAAGGTTTGCATGTTTTAGGGATGGCTGCTGTGCTGCGTCATTGGAAGAATGCATGCTTTTGCGGCCTCCTCGATGTCCACCAAAAGATTGCGCGCGGGGTGTGCTGCTAGGTCCCGTGCGTTGGCAGTATTATGCCGCGGCCGTCGCAAAGAAGCGCTAAAGAAAGGCTTAATGAGGTTTGGCATTACGATGAAACCGCAGGTCAGAAGTATCGAGTAACACTCTTGAAAGGTTTTGGGCTTAAGGGCTTTCTAAGGTTTGTGACGTGGATGTGGCTTGCCTGTGTGGGGCGTGTGGACGGCTCGTTCCTAGCGCTGCGGTGCAGCGGCGCGTACTTGTTCGATGACCTTTTCCATCGTGGCGTCGATGCGGTCCTTTTTGAGTTCGCATTCCCAGATGGTTATGGGCGTCCAGCCCATTTGAGTGAGTGCTGCCACGGCAGCGCGGTCGCGCTCGACGTTGCGACGGAACTTTGCCTCCCAAAACTCAACGTTGCGCTTGGGCTGGCTAGGGTGGCACTTGGGGCAGCGGTGCCAAAAGCAGCCGTTGACGAAGATGGCGATCTTGCGCCCGGGAAAGGCGATGTCGGGCTTGCCGGGAACCTTCCATTCCAAGCGATAACCCGTAAGGCCCGCTGCCCGCAGGCGCTGGCGAACGAGCAGCTCGGGTTTGGTGTTCGCACGCTTGTTGCCCTTCATGGACTTTTTGATGGCGGCGCGACGGCGGACCAGTTCGCGCTCGTCGGCGGAAAGGTCCGAGGTATCGATGCCGTCCAGCAGACCGGGTTTGGGGCGCTTTTTGCTGCGGCGCTTAGGCTTGCGCTTGGGTTTGGTGGCGGGTTCGTCGACCGTGGCGGCCTCGGCGTCGTTGGCATCAAGCCGGTCTTCCTTCAGCTCAATCAGCGCATCGATAAGCCCCTTGTCGGCGGGCATCCACTCAACAGTGGCAAGAGACGTGCGTGGAATCCAGCGAATATCGAGCTGACGGTCAAGCTTTTGGGGCTCGCCGGACGCTTTGGCCAGCGAGCAGTAGTAGCACTCCATAGAGAGATGAAAATCGGGGTAGTCATACTCAACGGTGTAGAAGTCACGCAGGTTGGTGACTTTTACCTGCAGCTCTTCCATGAGCTCGCGGCGTACGGCGTCCTCGGGCGACTCGCCGCGCATGAGCTTGCCGCCGGGAAACTCCCAAAGTCCCTGCATGTCGCCGTAGCCGCGCTGCACGGCAAGCAGCTCGTCAGATCCTTCCTTGCGAATGATCCCAGCGGCAACATGAACAGTCTTCAACAGGAGCCCTCTCTCAACATCAACACATGGCAGACTACGCTTACCTTACGCAACGGTAAGGCAAGCGTAAGCCATATCGATGGTAGCCGACTCGGCTCCTTGCGACTATAGATGCCGTAGACTAATCGCAAGAAAGGACTCGGTATGCAAACCACGCACATGGCGACCCCGGTACTGGAGGTCGCGCATCTCGAAAAGGTATATGGAGCGCTGGGCAACGTGACCCGCGCGCTCAACGACGTCAGCTTTACCGTCAACCGCGGCGAATTCGTCGGTATCATGGGCGCCTCGGGCTCGGGCAAGTCGACGTTGCTCAACTGCGTCTCGACCATCGATAGCGCCACGAGCGGCACCATCCGCATCAACGGCCAGGACGTAACACGCATGAAGCAGGCCAAGCTCTCGCAGTTCCGCCGCGAGGAACTCGGCTTTATCTTCCAGGACTCTAACCTGCTCGATACGCTCACGGCACGCGAGAACATCGCCCTGCCGCTCACCATCGCCCGTACAAACTCGGCGGAGATCTCGACCCGCGTGCAGGATGTGGCAGCGCGCCTGTCCATCAGTCAGGTGCTCGACAAGTATCCCTACCAGATGTCCGGCGGCCAGCAGCAGCGCGTTGCCGCGGCTCGCGCGCTCGTCACCGACCCCACCATGATCATGGCCGACGAGCCCACCGGCGCCCTCGATTCCAAGAGCGCCCGCCTGCTGCTCGAGAGCCTGGAGGTCCTGAATCGCCGCCTGCGCGCCACCGTGCTCATGGTCACGCACGACAGCTTTGCCGCCAGCTACACGAGCCGTGTGCTGTTTATTCGCGACGGCAAGATCTTCACCGAGCTGCGCCGCGGCGACACCGACCGCCGAGAGTTCTTCGACCGCATTATGGAGGTCGTTGCCATGATGGGCGGTGAGGGCTCCGATGCTCTGTAAACTCGCTTGGGGTAACGTCCGCCGCGCCGGCCGCGATTACCTCGTCTACCTTTTGACGCTCACCTTGGGCGTCACCGTTTTCTATGCCTTTAACACCGTCTCGATGCAGGTCGATATTGCCGGCATTGAGGAGGAGGGCCTATCCGAGCTCATGGGTACCATGCTCGGCTACCTCACGTACTTTTTGGCCGGCGTCATGGCCTTTTTGATGGTGTATGCCAATAACTTCATCATGAAACGCCGCAAGAAGGAGTTTGGCCTGTACCAGGTGCTCGGCATGGGGCGCGGGCGCGTCGCCACGATCATGGCGCTCGAGACGGTGATCGTTTCGGTCGGCGCCTTTGTCGCCGGTATTGTGCTGGGCGTGGGGCTCTCCCAGCTCATGACGTTCTTTACGGCCTCGCTCTTTAAGACGCAGATCGCCAATTTCCGCTTCTTTTTCTCGGTGCATGCGTTCAACCTGACCCTTGCCTGCATGCTCGTGATGTTTGTACTCACGTTACTGCTGAACCTGCGCGCCGTTCGTCGCACTAAGCTCATTGAGCTCATGGGTGCCGAGCGTCGCAACGAGAGCATCAAGACGCGCAATCCCTGGATCGCGATTGCCATCTTTGCTGTGGGCGTGGTGCTGGTGGGCGTGGCCTATTACCGTCTGCTGCGTGATGGGTTCCCGCTAACCGCGACGGACAGCAATCTGCAAGAGGCCATGAACCAGTTTGGCATTACGACCGTTATGGTTACAGTGGGCACCTTTGCCCTGTTCTGGGGCCTTTCGGGCATGCTTATCAAGCTGCTGCAGAGCCTACGCAGCGTGTATTGGCGCGGCCTCAACATGTTTACCGTGCGCCAGCTTGCGGCCAAGGTCAACACGGTGTGCTTTTCGATGGGCGTCATCGCGATGATCCTGTTTTTGGCCATTACCTCGGTGACGTGCGGTATGTCTATTGCCAACGTGATGAACGAGAATCTGGAGCGCTATAACCCTGTTGACGTATCTCAGACGTATGTCTATTACACGCCCGATAGGCTCGACTACTACAAGGAGTATGTCAATCCGTCTGAGGCCGATCGTATGGTGCTGGCAGATACAACGGTCGATTTGTACGCTGCATGGCATGGCGAGTGCAAGTCGGCGGACAACAACGACGAGACCGGCAAGAAGGTCAATATCGCCGATGTTGCCGGTGAGCATGTGCAGATCGATTCGTATCTGAGTTACCCGCTTGGCGGCTCGGGTCCCTCGGTGGTGGCAGGCGAGATGTGCAAGACCATGGGCGAAAAGCTTCCGAAGGCGCTCGAGGGCAGCAATGCCGATGATATGGGCCTGTTTGTGACGCCGGCGAGCCAGTACAACAAACTGCGCCAGATGATGGGCGAGGATCCGGTGAGCATTGGTCGCGACCAGTACGTGCTTACGTGTGATATGGGCGGCGAGCTGGGCGACCTGTACACCAAATACATGGCTGGGGGCCATACCCTCACCTTGGGCGGGCATACGCTCAAGCCCGCAACCGATAAGTCGGACGAGGACACGGCTGCCATCGCCAACTCGGCGATGGGCAGCAATCCCGGTACCGTGGTCGTAGCCGATGAGCTGTTGTCCCAACTTAATCTGCAGCCGTATTCCAGTAATCTGCTTGTTAACTACAAGCAGGGGATGGATGTGACCAAGGCAGACGAGAGCATTAAATACACCTTGCTCGACAATCTGCTCGTTGACGGCAAGGAGCCGGGGTCATGGGGAGTCTTCATCATGCGTTCCGAGATGTATACGCAGGCGGCGCATATGAACGGCGTGATTAGCTATCTGGCCATCTATATTGGCTTTGTACTGGTCGTTGCGTGCGCGGCGATTCTGTCGATCCAGCAGCTCTCCAATGTGGTCGACGGCAGCCGCAGCTATCGTGTGCTGGCACAGATCGGCTGTGACGACCGTCAGATCCGGCATTCGGTGATGGCGCAGCAAGCGGTGTTCTTCCTGTTCCCACTGGCAGTGGGCCTGGCGCACTCCTTTGTGGCGCTTAAGGTGATCATCGAGCTGGTGAGCATTTTCGGAAATATGAGCATCGGCGGCACGGTGGGCCTCACCTGTGCGATTTTCCTGGCAGCCTACGGCGGCTACTTCCTGGTGACCTACCTCATGAGCACCGGCATGGTGCGAGCCGCCATCGCCACCCGCTACAGCGAGTAGCAAGCGGGCAAAATCGTCGCAAAACCAACGCGAACAGCCGCCGCGAACGGGGTCCGGACCCTTTTCGCGGCGGTTTTTTGTCTATCGGATGCCTCTCAGATGCAAGTGAGTAGACTTTTTTGGACTTGTCGAGCACACCGTGACAAACGCTCAATAAAACCGCAGGTCAGAGCTGTGGCGTTTTGGAGTGTGCTCGGCATCCCGCCAAAAGCCTACTCACTTGGTTTTACTGCTAGAAAACCGCCGCGAGGGAAAGTAGCTCCCTTGCGGCGGTTTTGGCATTTGCCCAGATAAAATCTGCCAAAATAAACCTGTCCCTTTTTGGTAGGTTATCGCTTCCAAAAGTGGAGGATCAACGTCGTGCGGTTTTGCTGCTCGGTTTTGACCAGGATATTGTGGATGTGGGTCTTGACGGTGCCCACGGCAAGGAAGAGCTCGTCAGCGATCTCTTGGTTCGATTTGCCCAGTACGACCAGACGCATAACATCGGTCTCACGGTTGGAGAGCTTGTAGGCGTTGCGATAGAAGGGCATCTGCTCTTCGATGTGTCGATCAAGATCGCTGACGTTCTTTTCCTCGGGCGCCTCCTGCATGCGAATCGAAAGCACGTGATAGGCATAGATGATCAGCAGAATCGCAAAGTAGCACGCAAAGATGTTCTCGCTAAAGTTGCGCTCGGACAGGTACAGCTGCAGCCAAGAGGGTGCCAGGCTCATGGGAACAACAAGGATGTTGTAGAAATCCTCGGCAACGATGCACCCGACCAGAATGGCGCCGATAATGAGGTGCTTTCGTTGATTGTTGACGCGCGCCTTAAGCTCGACCTGCGTGCTTTTATGCGCCGTCCAAAAGATATACAGTCCCACAAATACAAGGAATACCTGACGCATCGTGTAGTAGAGCCATTGATGTATGGGGCCGTAGGGGACAGCGACAATGATCAGCAGCTCGCTCAGGAAGAACGTTGCGACGGGAATAACAAACTGCTTTTTAGAATGCTTATCGAGCAGGTCCATGGCAATCAGCCAAATAAAAGCCTGTGAAGCGGTCGCCACAAGGGTCCGCATTACAGGCATGGTAATTGAGTAATAGTCACTGGCCGGAAAACTCTGGTTTTGCAACGTGTATTCAAAAAAGAAGATCTCGGTCATCTCGATGGCATAGCAAATAAAAACGCCGCTGCCATAGATAAAGAATCGGCGACGGGACGAGGCATAGGCGGCAAGCGAAAGCACTGCCGTCACAATACAGATCACGAGTATCGCTAGGGTATAGAAGAACATCAGAGTGTTCATCTGTCACCGTCCCATCTCATTTAATCTATGGCAAAGCCCTGTATGCCTTGTGGGGTATAGACGTCTCAACCCTTCGTTTCATTGCGGATTAGGCGCCGAGATACAGCATAGCCGTATACCGTTCGCGGTTCTAGATAGTAAACCCCCTGCAAGCCCGCTACCTGCGGGTTTATATTGGTTTAGAGGGGGTGTAACTCCGTGAACGGTCTTTAATCCCGAATAAACTAGGTAAAAATTGCATACGGGTGAATGATGGTCTTGTCAACACGAGGCGTGATGTACGAGCGCCTCATAGTAATAGTCGGCAAGACCGGCGGAAAGGAAATCGACATGGCACTGCCTAAGGATTTCATCGACACCAACGACTTCACCAAAGAGCAGATTCTGGCTATCGAGGATCTTGGCCTGGCAATGAAGAAGGCCATCAAGGTTGACGGTTATTATCCGCACCTGCTCCGCAATAAGAGCCTTGGCATGATCTTCCAGCAGGTCTCCACCCGCACCCGTCTTTCCTTCGAGACCGCTATGACCGACCTTGGCGGTCATGCTCAGTTCTATGGCCCTGGCACCATCCAGCTCGGCGGTCACGAGTCCCTGGGCGACACCGCTCGCGTTATGGGCTCGCTGCTCGACATCATGATGGCTCGCGTTGACCGTCACAAGGACGTCGTCGGCCTCGCCGAGGGCTCCGCTGTTCCCGTCATCAATGGCATGTCCGAGTTCAACCATCCCACGCAGGAGATGGGCGACCTCATGACCATGCTCGAGAACCTCCCCGAGGGCAAGAAGATCGAGGACTGCACCCTGGCCTTCATCGGCGACGCCACCCAGGTCTGCGTCTCCCTCATGTTCATCGCCTCCAAGGTCGGCATGAAGTTTGTCCAGTTTGGACCCAAGGGCCACCAGATCCCCGACGGCGGCCTGCACGTTGGCACCGTTGAGGAGCGCGCCGAGTTCGGCAAGCAGATGATGGCCATCGCCGAGGAGAACTGCAAGGTCTCCGGCGGCTCCGTCGTCATCTCCGACGACATCGAGTGCATCAAGGGCGCCGACTTCATCTACACCGACGTGTGGTATGGCCTGTACGACGAGGAGGTCTCGGGCGAGAACTACATGGACGTGTTCTACCCCAAGTATCAGGTCACCATGGACATGATGAACTTCGCCGGCCCCAACTCCAAGTTCATGCACTGCCTGCCGGCCACTCGCAACGAGGAAGTCGTCGACGAGGTTATGGACGATCCCGAGCGCTCCCTGTGCTGGGTCGAGGCCGAGAACCGCAAGCACTCCATCCGTGCTCTCCTCGCTGCCCTGGGCAAGCGCACCCCGCTCAACGACGAGGGTGTCGAGTACTCCGCCAAGGCCGAGCTTCACGCCGCTCTCGAGGCTCTCGAGCAGCTCTAAGCCTTAAGCCTGCTAAACGCACGTTTGCGGGCGGCGGATGCTCGTCTCCTGTCGCCCGCTCACCGAGGCTCAGGCAATTGCCTTAGTACCTTGGGCCTCGGATCTGTCCAAGACTGAGCGAAGGAGCTCATCATGAGCGACGGAAAGAAAAAGCTTTCCTTTTTGACGGTCATTTCGACCATCATCTGCGTCGTCTTCGTTTGCGAGGCCGCCGCTCCTGCTGCTGCCATTGGCAACCAGCAGTTCTTCTGGTGGATCTTCCTGATCCTGACCTTCCTGCTTCCTTATGGCATGGTTGTTGCCGAGCTCGGCACCACCTATGACGGCGAGGGCGGCATTTACGACTGGGTACGCGATGGCCTGGGCGACAAATGGGGCGCCCGCATCTCGTATTACTACTGGGTCAACTACCCGCTGTGGATTGCCTCGCTGGCTACCATGTTCCCCGACATTTTGGGCATGGTCTTTGGCGTTGAGTTCAACTTGATCGCCAAGATGGGTATCGATCTTGCCTTTGTGTGGATCGTCTACCTCATGGGCCGCTCCAAGGCGGCCGACTCCGAGTGGGTCCTTAACGGTGGCGCCATCATCAAGGTCGCCGTCGCCGTTATCGTTGGCGCTTTGGGCATTTGGTATGCCATGGAGAACGGTTTTGCGAACGACATGTCCGCTGCCACCTTCCTGCCCGAGCTCACCAACACCAACGCTCTCGGTTACCTGTCGATCATCATCTTTAACTTCATGGGCTTCGAGGTCATCTGCACCATGACCGATGACATGGCCGATCCCGCTCGCGATATTCCCAAGGCTATCATCGTCGGTGGCCTGTCCATCGCCGTGATCTACCTGTTCGCTGGCTTTGGCATCGGCGCTGCTGTGCCGGCCGATTCCATCGACCCCGACTACGGCATGATTTATGCAGTCCAGACCATGGTGGGCGACTCCATGATCTTTAAGGTCATCTGCATTGCCTTCCTGATCACCCTGTTCGCCAACATGGCTGCTTGGTCCTTCGGCGTTAACTCCGTTGCTCGCTACGCTGCCGAGCACGGCAACATGCCCAAGGTCTTTGCTTCGATGATCTCTGATGACGACATGCCCAACGGTGCCAACCTGGTCAACGCCATCGTTGCCTCCCTGGTGCTGTGCCTGCAGCTTGTTCCTATCGACGCCATCTCCAACGGCGTTTTCTGGATGCTCTTTGGCACCTCCGTCGTCTTCCTGCTGCTCACCTACATCCCGATGTTCCCGGCGTTCCTCAACCTTCGTAAGAACGACCCGAACCGTGAGCGCATCTTCACGTTCCCGTTTAAGGGCGCCATGATGAAGGTTATGCTGGCCATCCCCTGCATCGAGCTGATCCTGGCCATCGTTGCAACGCTGGTGCCGCTCTCTGCCGCTGAAATTGGCGACAAGCTCCCGATGATCGTTATCTTCATCGTGCTTGTGCTCATCGGCGAGATCGTCCGCGTCGTCAGCGCCAAGGGCCGCGAGACCGAGTACAAGGGCCTCACTCCCGAGCTGGCAGCTCAGCGTCTCGCTGAGGAGGCCGCCGAGGCCGAGGAGGACTAGAGCACCCGGATTCGGGGCTCCAACCCTCCTCGCGTACCAAAGTACGCTTCGTCGGGCTTGTCGCTCCCGACTCCAGGCACTCTAGCCTCTTCGAGGGCGTGCCCAAAGCGACAAATTTGCTCACTATTTCCTGGGGCGGGTGCGAGCGATAGCTCCGGTAACCACCGCCCGCCCCAACCTCTCTCTCGTATCCTTCGTGCGTTTGTCTCCACGCACTTGGTTACGTTGCCGCTCGTCGGTGCGGCTCCGTGAAAACCGGCACCGGGCGCCCCGACCTTTGCCGGGGGACGGGCACCCACTATCTCTTGGTTTTAGGCTGCGGGTAATCCGCCCGCGGCAAACGATCGTTCGATTTGGAGGAAATCTTATGCGTACGATCACCGAGTCCGAGTCCACCCCCAAGGCCGACGGCTTCTTTATGCCCGCCGAGTTCGCCCCGCAGGATCGCGTGTGGATGGGCTGGCCCCACCGCACCGACACCTGGGCCCACGGCGCCAAGCCGGCTCAGAAGCAGTATGCCGCCATCGCCCGCGCCATCTCCGAGTTCACCCCGGTCTATATGTGCGCCAACCAGGTCGACTATGCCAACTGCAAGGCCGTCTTCGAGAACGACGAGAACGTCACCGTTATCGAGATGACCACCGACGACGCCTGGTTCCGCGACACCGCCGCCACCTACGTCATCAACGGCAAGGGCGAGAAGCGCGCCAACCACTGGCACTTCAACGCCTACGGCGGCCTCGTCGACGGCCTGTACTTCCCGTGGGACAAGGACGAGCAGATCGCCCTCAAGATGGCTGAGCTCTCCGGCTGCCGTCGCTATCGTCCCGACGACATGATCCTCGAGGGCGGCTCCATCACCGTCGACGGCGAGGGCACCCTTGTCGTGACCGACCAGTGCCTGCTTTCCCCGGGCCGCACCTGCTCTGCGGTTCTGGAGGAGGAAGAGGATCCCGAGTCCATCTGGCCCAAGTTCCACAAGAAGTTTGAGCCTTGGAGCGAGGAGCTTCGCGCCTACATGGACGAGCACCTCAAGGATTACCTGGGTGTCGAGAAGGTCATCTGGGTCAAGGAGGGCATCGACCCCGAGGAGACCAACGGTCATATCGACGACGTTGCCACGTTCATCGCTCCGGGCGTCATGGCCTGCATCTGGACCGACGATCCCGAGTATCCGTTCTACGAGCAGTGCCACGCTGCCTACGAGACCCTCTCCAACGCCGTTGACGCCAAGGGCCGCAAGATGAAGGTCTACAAGCTCTGCATGCCCGTGAACCCGCTGTTCATGGACCAGGCTTCCTGCGACACCATCGACGCCGACGAGAACGCCGAGCCGCGCGTTCCCGACGAGCCGCTGATCGCCTCCTACATGAACTACCTGGTCACCAACCACGGCGTTATCGTCCCACAGTACGGCGACGAGAACGACCAGCTGGCCGTCGACACGCTCCAGAAGATCTATGACGAGGTCTGGGGCGAGGGCGTCTACAAGTGCGTCGGCGTTCAGTCCGAGCAGGTCGTCTTCGGCGGCGGCAATATCCACTGCATCACCCAGCAGGAGCCGTCCGCTTAATCGTCTGGCTTTCCGAGGCACCCCATCTCGCCGCTCAAACCGTCGCTCGCGTACCAAAGTACGCTTCGCTCCTCTTTCGCGGCGACCTGGGGCACCTCGAAAACCCAGCCGATCAATCGGACAATCGGCGAATCGAACCATCTTGGGGCATTGATGGTCGGCTTGCCCGATGTCTTGGTCGGTTGGGTTTTCTTTGGGCACTCCGTTGCCTCCACTTCGGAGTGCCCTTTTCCTTGATTGAGTACGCGTCTGGCCTGGGATTTTTTGCGGGTTAGGCCAATTGTTCGCTTGAATTTCCCAGGTCAGACGCGTCTTCAATTGCCGAAAGTTATCGGTCGTGAACGCGGCCGTTTTGATCGGAGTATCTATGTACCAGCGTATCGTTATCTACACGCGTCTGTTCCGCGAGCGTTGGTCCAACAACTGCATCCTCTCCTCTCTCCGGGATGGCACCTGCACCGGTGACGCGGCCTGCAACCCTACCTTGGGCTGCGCCTTCGGTACAGATGCCATCCTTTTTGCTGTAGGGGGAGCGCGCCATGGCAGGTAAAAAGTTCTCCCTGATCGAGGTCATCCTTTCGGTTATCTGCGTCGTGTTTACCATCGAGGCGGCGGCTCCGGCATCTGCCATGGGCAACGTGCAGTTCTTCTGGTGGATCTTCCTTATCATTACGTTTTTGCTTCCCTATGGTCTGGTGGTGGCCGAGCTGGGTACGGCGTTTGATTCCGAGGGCGGCCTGTACGATTGGGTTCGCTTGGGCCTGGGCGACCGTTGGGGCGCCCGTTGCTCTTGGTGCTATTGGGTAAATTTTCCGCTGTGGGTGGCAAGTATCGCCTGCATGTTCCCCAGTGTCATCAGCGCGGTCTGGGGTATCGAGTTTTCGCTCGGGCTTCGAATTGCCATCGAGCTTGCCTTTGTGTGGGGCGTCACGGTCATGGCAATGCAGCCGGTGGCCGAGGCAGATTGGGTTATGGACGGCGGCGCCGTCATCAAGGTGCTCATTACCGCTGCGGTGGGAATCGTCGGCATTTGGTTTGCCTGCAATAACGGCTTTGCCAACGACATGTCGTTTAAGACCTTCATTCCAGATCTGGGCGACACCAATTCGTTGACGTACCTATCGATTATCCTGTTCAACTTTATGGGCTTCGAAGTGGTCGCGACCTTTGCCAGCACGATGAAGAACCCGTCGCGTGATATCCCCAAGGCGGTTATTGCCGGTGGCGTGGCCATTGCGGCGATCTACATCATCTGTGGCATTGGCATTGGAGCCGCGGTTCCCACCGAGCAGCTTTCACTCGATTCGGGCATTGTGGACGCAGTCGCCGCTATGGTGGGGCGCACCCACCCGCTGACGATGGTCGTGGGCGTGGCCTTTTTGGTGACGCTGTTCGCCAATATGATCTGCTGGAGCTTTGGCGTCAACAACGTAGCGAGCTATGCCGCGCGCCATGGCAACATGCCGCGTCCCTTTGCGTTGGTGTCCAAAAAGACCGGCATGCCCAACGGCTCGGCGCTCATTAACGGCTGTTTCGCCAGCCTGGTGCTGCTGCTCCAGATTCCGCTGGGTGAGGGTTCCGACGTCTTTTGGGTCTTCTTCTCGATGAACGTCGTCTTTCTGCTCATGAGCTATATCCCCATGTTTCCAGCGTTTTGGCGTCTGCGCAAGCACGATAATCGCTCGCGTGTGTTCCGTGCGCCTTTCGAGGGCAAGGTGCTCGCGGCGGCGCTTGCGATTCCCGTGGTGGAGCTCGTGCTTTCGATTGTTGCTACGATTGTGCCGCTCAACAGCTCACCTGCCGAGATGGCAAAGTTGCCGATTCTCGCGGGCGTAGTGATTGGCCTGTTATTGGGCGAGGTTTCGCGCCTCATATCGCGCCGCGGCCGAAGCGTCGACAATCCCGGCGTTGGTGCACGGGGGATAGGTTTCTTTGGACCGAAACAGTAAGCGCCGCGAGTTGCGCAGCGCTTGGTGCATTTTGGATTACTGTTCGCGGTGCTCGGGATCGGAAACGAGCTTAGGCGCAAAGTAGGGAACATGGCCCAGGTATGGGCGACTGTCCGGGCGCACCTTGGCGGCGCAGGGGACATCGTCGTAGGTAAGCGAGTCGCTCAGGCGGACGATGGCCTTGGCGGCAGGAGCGACGAGCATCTTGAGCGGTGCGATAGGCGCCATGGCATCTCCTTTCATCGGTGAGACACAGCTTGTTTATCTAAACGATACAGTACGTTTAATCGGTGAGTCTAATCTTGCGGCAAAGAATCTGTCAACATCCTCACGGCATCTAGACAGGGGAGGCGGGCATGAGTTTCGCGTTCTATATCTACACCACGATTATCATGGGTGTGGCTCTGGTGACCAGTGCCGTGGCATTGGTGGTTTGGCTCATGACGCGCCGTCGCGACAGCCTGGTGGCCGCGGCGGGCTTTTTGCTCTACATGCTCGATATGTCGGTCATTTTTTTTGACGAGTACAATCGGCTCAAATACGAATACGCTGTTACCTTTAGCGAGCCGTTGCAGCACCCCTTGCTGCGCTGCGTGCTCGGTATTGCCATCTATGCCTGCGTGGTACTGTGGATGTTTGCGCGCTTGCGCAAAAGACCGACGTCGCGCATGCTCGGACTTGCTATCGTGCCGTTTTCAATCTTGCAATTGGTGCTGGTGCCTCGCAGCGGTGCTGCCGGAGAGGTGCAGCAGTATCTCTTTTGGCTCACGCGTGACCTGGGCAATGTAGGATGTCTTGCCTATGCCGCCTGGCATTACCGGCACAGGGCCACGCGTGTTGAGAAACTCGACCTCGACCGCTCAAAGCTCTTTTGGAAGGTGGCACTCGTTCTTGCGTTTTGCGTAATCGCCGAGGACACCTACATGATTTTGCTCTGCCGCCCCGACTCTCAAAACCCCGTCATCAGCCTCTTTTTGTGGTATCTGTCCGAGCGCAATATCTCCGAAAACGTGCTGCTCGTGGTATGCGCGGTCCAACTCTTTTGCCAGTTTAGCCATATCCTGCGCGTGTATGCCCGTCATCCGCGTGCCGATGAGGACGTGGCGGCCGAGAGCGCACGCTCTGGGGACGATCTAGCATCACGCGTTGTGATCTATGCCGATGCCCATAAGCTGTCGCGGCGCGAGCAGGAGGTGCTCACGCTGGTGCTGAAGGGCAACGACGCCCAAAACATCGCCAGCGAGTTGGTCATCAGCCCTGGCACTGTCAAGGCGCACTTGCATCGCATCTACGTTAAAAGCGGTGTCTCCAACCGAGATGACCTCATAGATGCCTTTTGGCGTTCCTAGCCCTATTTTTCCTTGAATGCGAGCCTTGCCGATAAGGCGGGCGCCGTTGGGCGTAATGAAGCGGCATTAATCTCAGACAATAAACCCGCAGGTAAAAAGTGTAAACCGGCTTAAACTGACCGTTTGCGGCCCCTGACCTTGGCATGGGTTTGCCCCTGTGTATCAATGGATATAGCGCGAAGCCGCGGACGTGAGACAGACATCTGAGTACGGCTTACAGGCACGCGCCGATGCGGGAGTGCTTTGCTCCCGACCGAAAGCCAGCGCGGGCGGTGTACCCGCGTTACATCCTAAAACGTCTGAGGAGGCTCACATGGAGAAGGCTGATGTAGTAATCAAGAGCAATGCCGTTTTTACCGGCGATGGGATCGAACCGTTTAAGGGCGGCGTTGCCGTGCGTGGCGATAAGATCGTTGCCTGCGGTGACGATGCCCACTTGGCGCCGTTTATCGGCCCCGATACTGAGGTGCGCGACTTTGGCGACCAGCTCGTTATGCCTGGCCTGATTGACTCGCACACGCATTTTGCTCAGGGTGCGTTTATGACCGACCCCGATTTTGCCGTCAACCTTATCGATTGCACCAGTTTTGAGATGGCGATGGAGCGTGTTGTAGCGTTTGCGAACGCCCATCCCGATAATGAGTGGATTCTGGGCTGCCAAATCATTCAGTTCCAGTGGGATATCCCCGAGATGCCCACGGCCGCGATGATCGATGAATACATCTCCGACCGCCCGGTCTTCCTGCAGCAGGTTGACCTGCATACCTTTAGCGCCAATACCTGTGCCATCAACAAGGTGGGAGTGACTTCGCAGACGCCCGATCCCGCAGGCGGCAAGATCCTTAAGGATGCCGACGGCAACCTGACGGGCGTGTTTTCCAACAATGCCGGCTCCTTCTTTATGGATGAGGTCTACGACCCCGCGATGGACGTTGCGGAAGCTTCGTTTACCAAGACGGCAAAGCGCGCTAACAGCTTTGGCATCACCACTGTCGGCATGGTCAATCCTACGTTTGTGAGCATGGAAAACCCGTATGCAGTGCTTGCGGATCTTAATGCCAAGGACGAATTGCCGCTGCGCGTCTTTTTGTACACCGATCTGTTTGAGAACGAGAGCATGACGCTCGATCAAATCAAGGCCAAGTACAACTTCCCTGGCACGCAGGTCGAGTGGCACGGCTTTAAGCAGTTTCTTGATGGCGTGTGCTCCGACCACACCGCTTGGATGCTTGAACCCTATTCCAACGCGCCCGATACCTGCGGTGAGCCCGCGGAGGATCCAGAGCGCATCCGTGCCGCCATTGTCAGGGCGCAGGAATGGGGCGTTGACACGCGCGTCCATACGATCGGCGATCGCTCGGTGCGTTTTGTGCTCGATTGCTTTGAGGAGGGCGAGCGCTTGCATGGTAAGCGGGGTTGCCGCCACTCCATGGAGCACAACGAGACGGTTCAGCCCGAGGATCTGCCGCGCTACGCAGAGCTTGGTATATGCCCCGGCATGCAACCGTGGCACATGCTGCTCGATATGGCTGACCTTGCCAAGGACGATGCCGTGGGCCCCGAGCGTGCAGCGCTTTCGTGGCCCCTGCACAGCCTGCTTGCCAGCGGTGCCGTGGTGCACTTGGGCAGCGACTTCCCCGTTGTGGGCTTGGAGCCCATGGAGGAGGTGTACGGCGCAGCCTTCCGCATGCTCGAGGACGGTTCCAACCCAGAAGGGTGGTTCCCGCAGGAGCGCATCACCATGGCCGAGGCCTTGCGCGCCTACACCTACGGCAGCGCCTACGCCATGCATGCCGAGGATCGCATCGGTACGCTCGCATGCGGCAAACAGGCTGATATCTGTGTGCTCGACCGCAACCTCTTTGACTGCGAACCGGCTGAGGTCCTCGAGGCCACGGCGTCTCTCACGATGATTGCCGGCAAGGTGGTCTACGAGGCCTAGCGGGGCTGCTGCATCGCCGGGCGGTGCCACAGCCCGTGCGTGCCGCCCATCCATTCATTCATCCATTCATCAATCTCTCATGGAAAGGGGAGAACAATGGCAGAAGAAGCAACCGCCGCTGTTGAGGAGGAGCGTGAGCTTGCCTCGCAGCCGATTCCCGGCCTGGTGCGCAAGTACACCATCATCACCGGCCAGGGTATGCTCGCCCAGATTATCATGGTGGTCCTTGAGGGCCTCGTGATGGGTTGGGGCCTGGGCGCACACGGCCTGGCCTGTGTCTCGATCATCATGTCGGTCGAGTACATTAACCTGGCCTTTGGCAACCTGTTTGGCACCGGCGTGCCCGCCGTGGTGGGCAACCTTTTGGGTGCCGGCGACATTAAGGGCGCCAGCAAGGCGTTTAGCCAGGGTTTTTGGCTTACCACGATTGTGAGTGTGCTGCTTGCTGTGGTGATGGCTGTGTTTACCGAGCCCATCTGCGCATTCTTCGGCGCCACGCCCGACATCATGGCCGATACCGTTGCCGGCGTGCGCACCTTCTCCGTGCTGCTACCGCTCACGGTCATTGGTCAGATGGTCACCGCCGTCATGCGTGTGGACGAGAAGGTTCAGATCCAGGCCAACCTCATGACCGTGTCTGCCATCGTCGCTATCTGCTGGCTTGCGCTTTCCACGTTTGTGCTCAAGCTTGGCGTTATGGGAGCTGGCGTGTACTACGGTCTTTCCATCGGTATCTGGGCCATCGGTATCTTCTGGTTCATCGGCGGTAAGAAGTCGCAGCTCCAGATCAGCGCCGCCGACCTCAAACTCGACATGGCCATCTGCGGCCAGATCATCAAGATTGGTTTCCCGTTCTTTTTGGTGCAAGCTGCCACGTTCATCTTCAACACCGTTGCCAACTCGTTGCTTGGCCAGCTCGGCGGCGACATGGGTTCGCTCTACATCGCGGCCTTTGGTGTGATCAACGGCTACATCCTCTACATTACCATGATGGTCGCCCAGTGCTTCTCGTACGGCCTGCAGCCCATTGCCGCCTTCAACGCCGGCGCCAAGGCGTGGGCGCGCCTCAAGGAAACACTCTCCTGCACGCTTAAGTACCAGGTCGTGACGCTTGCTGCGGTGTCTGCTGTGCTATGGGTGGCCGCAACGCCGGTCTGCGCCTTTTTTGCTGGTAGCGACCCGGCGCTCGTCGAGGTTGCCGCCAACGCCACGCGCATCGTTATCCTGGCCGTGGCTCTGGTCTATCTTGCCATGACCATGTCGATGTACTTCCAGGCGGTTGAGAAGGTGGGTATCGCCACGTTCACCGGTCTGCTCCGCTACGTGATCTGCTCCGTGCCGCTTATGTACCTGCTTGGCAACATGATGGGCGTTCAGGGTGTCTGGTTTGCCTTGGTGGCGGCTGACGCCATCACTGGTCTTATCTCCATCGCCCTCGCCGTCCGCGAATCCAAGCGACTTGCCACGCTCTAGACTCGGACACGGCCGGCCCGCGATAGTCGAATAAGTCAACTCGCCTGCAAGCCACCACAATGGGGACAGTTCCCATTGTGGTGGCTATTGTTATTTAGGGTCTGAGATTTCGGCTCTATAAATAACATTTTTGAACTGGGCTACTATAAGATTGTGGAAAACACTACTACAAGATTATGGAAAACGCTACTGCAAGATTATGGCAAATGATACTATACGATTATGGTAACAGCGTTATAAGGGGCGTTGATATGGCCGAGTACATTAACAGGGATTTGCATGAGTTGCTCATTCGCATGGCGGGTTGGTTTCCTGTTGTGTCGTTGACGGGGCCTAGGCAGAGCGGTAAGTCTACGCTGGTTAGGCATGCCTTTCCCGACTATTCCTATGTCACGCTTGAGGACCCCCAAACGAGGCGCGCGGCCTTGGAGGATCCGGTGAGTTTTATCCGCAACCGAAAGGGCGGACTCATCATCGATGAGGCGCAATACGCCCCGGATTTGTTCTCGATGATCCAGGTTGTTTCGGATGAGCGGGGAGACGCCGGTCAATACATCCTTACGGGATCGCAAAACTTTTTGATGATGAAAAGCATCGGCCAGTCTCTTGCCGGGCGAGTCGGGATCTTAAAATTGCTGCCATTTTCGTTTCGAGAAGCGGAGAGGGGCCAGCAGGGGCAGTTGGAAGTGGATTTGTTTGCGCTCGAAGGGGGATACCCTCGCCTGCGTTCCGCCGGAATGCCGTCCTCGGTTTATTTCCCCAGCTATATTGATACCTATGTTGAGCGCGATGTTGTGGGCTTGCTTGACGTGCGCAATAAAGCGGAGTTTCATAAGTTTCTGTCCATAATTGCCCAGAGCGCCGGTGCTCTCATTAATATATCTTCGCTTTCTCGAGATACGGGTGTGAACGTATCGACCATTAAAAGCTGGTTGTCTATTCTGGAGCAGAGCTACCTGACGTTTTCACTGCAGCCCTATTATGCAAATGCCAGGAAACGTTTGACTAAAACGCCCAAGCTTTATTTTTACGACACGGGGCTGCTCTGCTACTTGCTCAAAATTGGATCACTGGAGCAACTTTTGGAGAGCCCTTATCTGGGGGCAGTTTTCGAAAACCTCATCGTTTCCGAAACGGCGAAGAGCCATCTCAACGTGGGCGAGAATCCCGAGTTGTATTTCTATAGGGACGACGGCAAGCGAGAAATCGATTTGCTCGACTGCACAAACTCAGGGAGTCCCAAGGCTATCGAAATAAAATCATCCAGAACGTATCACGATAAGTACGCCCGCCATTTACAGGCTGTATGCGATGAGATCGACATTGCAAAAGATGCGCGCTATGTTGTGGCCCGCGTGGATTCAACGTATGAGTCGAAAGACTGTAGCGTGGTCTCGGCGCGTGATTGGCTTTTGCGATAACAAGTTCGGCGTATTAACAACTGCCGCGAAGAGGATCGGACCCCTTTCGCGGCGGTTTTTTGCCGATCCGGTGCGCCTCAGATGCAAGTGAGTAGACTTTTTTGGACTTGTCGAGCACACCGCGCCAAACGCTCAATAAAACCGCAGGTCAGCGCTGTGGCGATTCGGGGTGTGCTCGGCCTCCTGCAAAAAGTCTACTCACTTGGTTTTGGCTGCTAGAAGACCGCCGTGAGGGAAGGCAACTTCCTCGCGGCGGTTGGCGTTCGCCCAGATAAAACCTGCCAAAATAAACCTGTCTCTTTTTGGCATGTCCCTTTTGGCGTGGCTGATTGCTTTGGGCTGTCTTGGAGAAAGCCCGTGAGGCGGCACACAGGCTAATCCTGCGTGTCGCCTCCGTACATGTAGACGATAAAGCCGTCGCCGGTGTCTTGGCTGTGATCCTCCAGGATGCGTTTCATGTTGAGGCGCTCGTAGAACTGCCAGTCAGAGTTGCAGTCGCTCATCAGGAAGAACTTGGTGCAGCCTGCCCGGGCGAGCTCGGCGCGCGCAAGGTCGATGAGCGCGCGGCCGAGCCCCTTGCCCTGCCACTCGGGCACGATGATGATGAGGTTGAGTTGGCCCTGGGCATACTCATTGCCCGTGGCGGCAAAGCGGTCGGCCGTGGCCTTCTCGCGGCTGTCGCCAAAGAGCGAGCCCTCGAGCTTGGCGTCGGCGGTCTTCGCCATCTCGGTTGCCTGGGCGAACATCTCGTCGTAGCAGGGTACCCACGTGGGGTTGGTACGCGGCTTGCCGTCTTCGAAGATGCCGATGCAGCAGGCGGCGATAATGCGGCCCTCGGCCTCGGCGACAAGCGCGATGGGGGAGCGCTGCAGCTGCATGGCGATGTTAAAGCGCGCGCAGAAATCGGCAGCTTCGACGTCGCCGCGGTTGCGCAGCGTGTTGCACCACAGCTGGTTGTAGATGGCGGCGATGCCGGTCAGGTCATCAAGTGTGGTGGCGCGCAGGGCTACGTTGTCAAGGCTCATGGAGGCTCCTTCCGGGTTGGGTCAGGCCACCTCTGAGTGTGACATGGCCGCAGGGCCGCCGCATCAACCATTCGGTAGACGACCCCCGATCCCACGGGGGCGGAGAGATAGTCATAGGGGACGTTCTTAAACGACTGGTCAAACAAGAGCGTCCCCAACGACTACCTCAAGGAATGTCCCAGACTGCCGGCAGAAAAGGAACGTCCCCAACTGCCGCATCCGGAGCAAGACAACGCCGCAGGTAGAGGACGGACAGCGAGCGGGTTGCATTTGAGACAAGGTGACGTGAAACGAAAGGGCGCCGACCTTCTGGTTGCGCCCTTGAAGTTGAACGTCAGATTGTCCAAATGCGGCCCGCGTAACTAAATACGCTCTGCGATCTCGTGGATGAGGTAGTCGGTCTTTTCCCAGCCTAGGCACGGGTCGGTGATCGACTTGCCAAAGACGCCGCCGTCGACCGGCTGGTTGCCGTCCTCCAGGTAAGACTCGATCATAAAGCCCTTGACCAGCTTGGAGATGGACTCGTTGCGGCGGCAGCTGTCGAGCACTTCCTTGCAAATGCGATACTGCTCCAGCGGACGCTTGCCCGAGTTGTCATGGTTGCAGTCGATGATCGCTGCCGGATTGGCATAGCCGGCATGCTCGGTATAGCGCTCGGCCAGGCGCTCCAGGTGCTCGTAGTGGTAATTGGGGTAGGTGCGCCCATCGAGGCCGATGTAGCCGCGCATGACGGCGTGCGCGAGCGGGTTGCCATCGCACTCGACCTCCCAGTTGCGGAAGATGAAGCTCTGGTGCGCCTGCGCGGCGTAAATAGAGTTGAGCATGACGGTGGTGGAACCGGCGGTGGGGTTCTTCATGCCCACGGGCACCGAAATGCCGCTCGACACCAGGCGATGCTCCTGGTTTTCGACCGAGCGCGCGCCCACGGCAACATAGCTCAACAGGTCAACGAGGTACTGGTAGTTGGACGGATAGAGCATCTCGTCGGCGGTGAAGAAGCCCGTTTCCTCAATAACACGCAGATGCATATGGCGGATGGCCTTGACGCCCTCGAGCAGGTCGTCGGGAGCCTCGGGGTTGGGGTTGTGCAGAAGGCCCTTGTAGCCGGTGCCCTTGGTACGCGGCTTATTGGTGTAGACGCGCGGAATGATGATGAGCTTGTCCTTGACCTCCTCGGCGGTCTTGACCAGGCGGTTCATGTACTCAAGCACCGAATCCTCGCGGTCGGCAGAGCACGGGCCGATGATGAGCACCTTACGTGCGTCCTCGCCGGTAAAGACTTTGGCGACCTCGGCGTCAAATGCCTGCTTTTTGGCGGTAAGCTCGGCAGAAAGCGGCATTTCCTCGCGGATCTCCATGGGAATCGGCAGCCTGCGTTTGAATTCCATGGCCATACGGGGCCTCCTTTATCAATTAACAGCAACAATTGGCGAATTCTCGAATGCTCGGCATTATCCGCTGTCGCACGCTAAAGTGCAAGCGAAACCTGCCGAAAAGGGACAGGTTTATTTTGGTCGGTTTTATCTGGGGAAATGTCGGCACTCGCCGGAAGGGGGGACCGGCGTACGACATGCTGGAGCAAGTTGGATCTTCTGCGGCATACCCCGTGGACAAAAAATGGCAAATATGAGTACTGTTGCTAGCTTAGTATCATATCGACCTTATAAGATATTAGACACAACAGTAAATATGTTCATTAACGTTGGCACACAGAAGCATGCTACCGGGCATTTTGATCAATTTGAAGGCATATCTAGGCCGCAATGAGGTCGTTTGGGGCAGTTTTGGCTGTTACTAAAAAGGTGACAGTACTCATATTTGCCATTTTTTGTCCACGGGGCCTTGAGGGAGGGCGTCAATCAGGTCCCAGGGGAGGCGGTTCGAGGGCCGCAGAACAAAAAGCGGGGGCGCAGGTTGTCCTGCGCCCCCGCTCTCGGGCGTCATCCGTTCCCTGCGGTCGAATCTACGCCGCCTCGTCGAACTGCGAGTTGTACAGGTCGGCGTAGAAGCCGCCCTGGGCGAGCAACTCGTCGTGTGTACCCTTCTCGACGATGTCGCCGTCGCGAATTACCAAGATCACGTCGGCGTTGCGGATCGTGGACAGGCGGTGCGCGATGACAAAGCTCGTGCGGCCCTGCATCAGCGCATCCATGGCGCGCTGGATGAGCTCCTCGGTGCGGGTATCGACGTTGGAGGTCGCCTCGTCCAGAATCAGCGCCGGACGGTCGGCCAAAATGGCGCGGGCGATGGTCACGAGCTGGCGCTGACCCTGCGACAGGTTAGTGCCCTCCTCGTTGATCATAAAGTCGTAGCCACCGGCGAGCGTATGGATAAAGTGGTCGCAGCGTGCGGCGCGTGCGGCGGCCTCGACCTCGGCATCGGTCGCATCGGGGCGTCCGTAGCGGATGTTCTCGCGGATGGTGCCGTTAAACAGCCAGGTGTCCTGCAGCACCATGGCAAACTCGCCGCGCAGCGCCGCGCGGTCCCAGTCGCGCACGTCGACGCCTTCGACGCGCAGCGAACCGCCGTCCACGTCGTAAAAGCGCTGCAGCAGCTTAATGAGCGTGGTCTTGCCGGCGCCGGTGGGGCCGACGATGGCAATGGTTTGGCCGGGCTGCGCCTCGCAGCTAAAGTCGTGGATGATGGTCTTGTCGGGCGTGTAGCCAAACTTGACATGGTCGAACTCCACGTGGCCGGGGCGCTTCTCGGGAATCTGCGCGTCGGCCTTCTGCTCCTCCTCGGGCGCGGCCAGGAATTCAAACACGCGCTCGGTGGCGGCGGCCATCGACTGCATCGTGTTGCTCACGTTGCCCAGCTGCTGCACCGGCTGCGTAAAGTTGCGCACGTACTGGATAAAGCTCTGGATGTCGCCGGGCGTGGCATTGCCGGTCAGCGCGAGCTGCGCACCCACCACGACGACGCCCACGTAACCCATGTTACCCACCAAGCTCATAAGCGGCATCATCAGGCCCGACAGGAACTGCGAACGCCAGCCACTAATAAAGAGGCGGTCGTTTTGACGGTCGAACTCCTCGATTGAGGCCTCGGCGCGGTCGAACACCTGAATAACGTTCTGGCCGGCAAAGTCCTCCTCGATAATGCCGTTGACGGCGCCCAGAACCTGCTGCTGCTCGCGGAAGTACGGTTGCGAGAAGTGAATCATCACGGTCAGGATAATCGCGGCGGCCGGCAGCGTGAGCACGGTGACGCCGGTAAGCGGCAGGCTGATCGAAAGCATCATGACGAGCACGCCGATAATCTGCGTCACCGACGTGATGAGCTGTGTCACGCTCTGGTTGAGCGACTGACCCAGCGTATCGACGTCGTTGGTGATGCGGCTGAGCACGTCTCCCTTGCTGTGGCCGTTGAAGTAACTCATCGGAACGACGGCGATCTTGGCGGCGATCTCCTTGCGCATGCGGTAGCAAATCTTTTGCGTGACGCCGGTCATGAGCCAGCCCTGGATGAGGCTGCAGACAGAGCTCGCCAGATACAGGCAGAGCAAAAAGCCGAGCGTCTTGGCGATCCAGTCAAAGTCAACGTCGCCGGTACCGTTGACCTTGGCAACCAGGCCCTCGAACAGTTTGGTGGTAACCTGGCCGAGCACCTTGGGCCCCACAATGTTAAAGATGACCGAGCACACGGCAAAGGCGACGGCGGTAAACACAGCAATCTTGTGCTGGCCGATATAGCCGAGCAGCTGCCTCATGGTGCCCTTAAAGTCCTTGGCCTTTTCGCCACGACGCATGCCGCCCATGCGGCCCATGGGACCACGCTGGCGGGTGGGCTTGGGAATCTGAGTCTTGGTCTCGTCTGCCATTAGCGCTCGCCTCCTTCCATGACGGCTGCAATTTCTTTTTGGGTAAGCCCCAGCTCCTCGGCGGAAAGCTGCGACTGTGCGATCTCCAGGTACGCCGGGCAGCTGCGTAGCAGCTCCTCGTGCGTGCCGGTGCCCACTACGTGGCCGTCATCGAGCACGATGATCTGGTCGGCGTGCATGATGGTCGCGATGCGCTGGGCCACGACCACGAGTGCGGCGTCGGTAACGTTTTTGGCCAGCTCTTCGCGCAGGCGCGCGTCGGTCTTGTAGTCGAGGGCGCTAAACGAATCATCGAACACCACGACCTCGGGCTTTTTGGCCAACGCGCGGGCGATGGCCAGACGCTGGCGCTGACCGCCCGAAACATTGGAGCCGCCCTGGCTGATGGGGGAGTCGTAGCCGCCCTCGCGCTCGGCGATAAAGTTTTCCGCCTGGGCGACGCGTGCTGCCTGGCGCATGTTATCATCGCTCACCATGTCGCCGGCAAACTTGAGGTTGCTCTCGACGGTACCCGAGAATAGACGACCCTGCTGCGGAATATAACCGATGCGGCGGCGCAGCTCGGAAAGGGTCATGTCGCGCACGTCGATGCCGTCGAGTGAAATGCTGCCGCCCGTGACGTCGTACAGGCGCGGGATGAGCTGCACAAGCGTGGACTTGCCCGAACCCGTGGAGCCAATGATGCCGAGCATCTGGCCGGCGTGCGTGGTGAAGTTCACGCCGCTGATGACATCGGCGCGGGCATCGGGGTACTGGAAGCTCACGTCGCGGAAGGTGAGCTCACCGCGCGGCGCGCTGGCTGCGGGCAGTTTGGGCGAGGCAGGGTCGTTGATGCTCGTGGGGCAGGTGATGACCTCTTCCACGCGCTCAGCTGCGACCTCGGCACGGGGCAGGATAACCGAAACCATGGTGAGGATCATAAACGCCATGACGATCTGCATGGTGTAGGAGATAAACGCCATCATGTTGCCGACCTGCATCACGCCGTCGGACACTCCCTGGGCGCCAAACCAGACGATAAGCACGGTGATGCAGTTCATGACAAGCATCATAAGCGGCATCATAAAGCTCATGGCGCGGTTGGTGTAGAGCTGCGTGGTCATCAGGTCGAGCGACGCCTTGTCAAAACGCTCGAGCTCATGCTCCTCGCGGTTGAACGAGCGGATGGGCATAAGGCCGTCGAGCAGCTCGCGGGCGGTAAGGTTCACACGGTCCACAAAGCTCTGCATCTTTTTGAACTTGGGCATGGTGAGGCCCATAAGCACGCCGACGACGGCCGAGACCGCGATGATGGCCACGGCGATGGTCCACTCTAGGCCGGTATGGTTGGCCAGGACGCGCATGACGGCGACGATGCCCATGACGGGGGCCATCAGACACATGCGGATAAACAGGGTTGCGGCCATCTGGATCTGCTGAATGTCGTTGGTGCAGCGGGTGATGAGCGAGGCCTGGCTAAACTTGCCCACCTCGGCCGGCGAGAAGTGCATAACCTTGTTGAAGGTCTCGCGGCGCAGGTCGCGTGCGATGGAACAGGCGGTGCGCGAAGCCACGGCACCGGTCAGGATGGTGGCGACGAGCGACACAAGGCACAGACCAAACATCGTGGTCGCCATGCGGCCCAGGTAGGCGTTCTGCACGTCGGCGGGGTTGATGCCTTGCGCCTTGTACTCGTCTTGCACATAGCTCACGGCGCGTTGGGTCACGATGGAACCCGACATGGAGCCCATTTTGTCCGCCATATCGTTGGCGCCCTCCACGAGCTTGCCCTGGTCGATTAGGCCGCCTTCAACGCCTAGACGCAGACTCTTCATGGTGACCTTACCGCCGTCGGCATCAATCTGCTTTTGCATGTTCTGCGCCGCTGCGGCCTTCTGCTGCATCTCGGCGAGCTGCTCGGGCGTCATCGCCGCCATCTGCTCGGGGGTGGGCATGGCCTGAGCGGCGCCGTCATCGCTTGCCTCTGTAGATGCGCCGGTCATGTCGCCCATGGAGTTGGCATCGATGCCCTGGTTGAACGAAAGGACGACAGTCTCGGGCAGGCTCATGATGTCGGCAATCTTGCCGCCGTCGGTGCGCTCCTCCTCGGTGCCCTTGTACGTTCGAATGCCGTTATTGTCCGCCTTGCTAAACACGGCCTCCACAGCCTTGGCGTCCTTATCGCTCATAAAGAGCTCAAGGTCGTCGAGCGATTCGGCGCGAATGGTGTCGGGTACGGGCGAGGCGATGCCGCCTTGCTGCACACCCACGTCGACGATGTCGCTCATATAGGTAGGCAGCGCCAGATCGGCGTTGCAGCTGATTACGATAAGTACGATAGCTGCGAACAGTGCCAGGATATGTTTTTTAAAGAGCTTGAGAATCCTCACTCGGCATCTCTCCTTTCTTGATTGCGGTCGATAATTTCGTTGGCACGTCTTAGAAGGCGCACCATCTCTTGGGTATCTGTTTCGCCGAGCTGCTCGAGGAAGGCTGCGGTGCGGTCCTCGAATTCCCGACGTTTGATTTCGATGACCTGGAATCCCTTGTCGGTCACTGTGACGTGTACGCGACGACGGTCGGTCTTTGAGTGCTCGCGCTCGACCCAGCCCTTGGTTTCGAGGGCGCGCAGGATGTTGGCGATGCGGGCGCTCGAGACCCAGGCGCGATCAGCGAGTTCGCTCGGCGTGAGCGAACCGCCAGCGAGCATGAGAGCGCGCATGACAGCCATCTCGCCGCCGAGAGCTTTGTCCGCAAAGCGCGAAATGCGCTGATGCATGCTGCCAAACTCAGTTAAGAGCTGACGCCCAAGCTCATGGAAATCGGTATCTTCCACCGAAAACCCCTAACACTAGAAACTATTTTCGGTGAAAGATGATACCCGCATATTCGGGCCTCATTCAGTGGGCAATATAAAGAGCGCATAAAGACTTAAAATCATTCAATTGCTGAAGCGTTTCAAAGAACTATTATGCACGCGGTTAGGCGAGGGGTTGTCACCACCATGACGACTAGGACTCATATAATCGCCACGTGCGATGCTCCAACTTCCCGCGAGGAGACACCTTATATAAAGGGGGATGGAGTCATGGCATTTGACTTCACGGGCAAGACCGCGATTGTCACGGGCGGCACTCAGGGCATTGGTCTCGAGATTGCCAAGGGCATCGTTGCGGGCGGCGGACACGTCGCGCTCATCGCAAGGAACGCTGCTAAGGGCGAGGCTGCGGTGGCCGAGCTTGGCGAGGGCAACAAGTTCTATCAGCTCGATGTCGCCGATGCACCCAAGGCGCGCGAGACCGTCGAGCAGATTTTTACGGACCTGCCGCAAACCAACATCCTGATCAACTGCGCTGGCGTCATCAGCACCAAGAAGTTCGACGAGATCGATGACACCGAGTGGCGTCGTACCATCGACATCAACCTCAACGGTACCTTCACTATGATGAACGCCGTGTACCCGCACTTTAAGGCGGCCCATGCTGGCACTATCGTCAACGTGAGTTCCGTTGCGGGCAAGATCGGCGGCGGCCTGCTCGGCACTGCTGCCTACGCAAGCTCCAAGGCCGGCGTCAACGGCCTAACCAAGGCAGTCGCCAAGGAAGGCGGCAAGTTTGGCGTCCGCTGCAACGCCGTGTGCCCGTCACTTACCCTTACCGATATGACCTCGATTCTCTCTGACGAGAACTCTCAGCGCATCATCAACGGTATTCCTCTGGGCCGCGCCGCCCAGGCCAGCGAGCCTGCGCAGATGGTGCTGTTCTTCGCTTCCGACCTCGCCAGCTTCGTGAACGGCGAGATCGGCGACTGCGACGGCGGCATCGTCCTGGACGGGTAATACCCCACGACGATTATTCGGCGACGGCTCCTGCGACTCGGGACCGTCGCCTTCTTTCTGATATAGGCGCGTGCGGCTACGATTCGCATGCATCCAAAGGAGATATATATGAGTGAATCGACTGCGGTGGAGGCGCCGGCGGCAAAGGAGCCGTTCTTTAAGATGTCCTCCATCCCGGGTGCCAATATCTTGGTGCCGCTTCTGTTGGGCTGCTTGCTCAACACGCTGTTCCCCGACCTGTTTAAAACGCTCGGCAGCTTTACGCTCGGCATGACCCAGCAGGGCGCAGGCCCGCTTGTTGGCGCTTTTTTGCTCATCGTCGGCACGACGATTTCGTTTAAGAGCGCTCCTGCCGCCGCTGCCCGCGGCGCCATCATCATCGCCGTCAAGCAGATCGTTGTCGTTGCCGTGTCGCTGCTCATCCTTTATGTGTTCAACGACAACCTGTTTGGTATCTCGGCCATGGTGATGCTGGCCGCTTGCACGGGTGCCAACAACGCTATGTACGCTGGACTGATGGGCACCATGGGCAACGAGGCCGAGCGTGGCGCCGTCGCCATTACCACGCTGGTTGTCGGCCCTCCGGTCACGATGATTGTCCTTGGCGCCGCCGGCCAGGCTCCGATCGGCTGGTCGCTCGTGGGCGCCATCCTGCCGATCGTCGTCGGCATTATCCTGGGCAACCTCTTCCCCAGCTTTAAGAAGATGATGGCACCGGCACTTTCCGCCGTCATCGTGCTCGTCTTCTTTGCCATGGGCTCGACCATGACCTTTGGCCAGCTCATTAATGGCGGTCTTCCCGGTATTCTGCTCGGCGTGATCTGCTCGGTGATCTTTGCAATTCCCGTCATCGCGGTCGATAAGCTCACGGGCGGCACGGGTGTCGCAGGTGCGGCCATTTCGAGCTGCGCCGGAGCCAATGTGGCCACGCCTGCTGCCATGGCAAGCGTCAACGAGGCCTTGTACGGCGGTGCGGTGCTCGCGACGGCCACGGCACAGGTTGCTGCCTGCGCAATCGTTACGGCTATTTTGACCCCGCTGGTCACCAGCTGGTGCTACAAGCATTTTGAGGGCCAGGGCAACGGCGATAGCAAGGCAACGACCGACAAGGCCGTCGCAGCTGCCTAATGCCAAGCGGCAATCAAAGCTAAAAACTAGTCACGCCACAGGGCGGCCACGGGGGATCCCGTGGCCGCCCTGCAGTTTCTGTAGGGTCTCTGGAACACTTTACCCTGCTAAAGCTGGCATAACAGCTAGAGTGAACGTCGTACAAAGGCAAGGAAAAATACCAAACAAATCGGTGAACGGTAGTTGTTCGCGCTCGCATTTCCTGCGGGTTTGTAAAAAACGCCTTTATGATATAAAAAAAGAAACATATAACAGCCCAGATGGAGAGGGTCGCTATGTTATCCTTCTCAAACGGGTGAAATCTTGGGTTTTGGGTTGTAGTTCCAAGGTGGACAAACGTTTTCCCTGCACCAACGTGTGGTGAAGAACGGAAGAAGCCGGTAGTGCAAGCCGAACATTCAAGAATTCAATAAGCAGCGGTGTGAGAGAGCGCCGCATTACACGTAACTAGGAGCGTGGTTACACAATGCAGGAGGCATGGGAAGGCTTCAAGGAAGGCATCTGGACGGGAGAAGTTGACGTCCGAGACTTCATCCAGAAGAACTACACCCCCTACGAGGGCGACGAGTCGTTCCTCGCCGGCCCGACCGAGCGTACCAAGGAGCTGTGGGGCGAGGTTCTCGACCTGCTGCTTAAGGAGCGCGAGCAGGGCGGTGTCCTCGATATGGACACCAAGACCGTTACGGGTATCGTGAGCCACCCCGCTGGCTACATCGATAACGCCCACCGCGAGAAGGAGACCATCGTCGGTCTCCAGACTGACAAGCCGCTCAAGCGCGCGCTGCACGTCAACGGTGGTATCCGCATCGCTTGCCAGGCTGCCAGCCAGCACGGCTATAAGGTCGACGAGAACGTTGTCGAGCGCTACACCTTCGAGCGCAAGACCCACAACGCTGGCGTCTTCGATGTTTACACCCCCGAGATGCGTGCTTGCCGCTCGGCTCACATCATCACCGGTCTGCCCGATGGCTATGGCCGCGGCCGCATCATCGGCGACTACCGTCGTGTTGCCCTGTACGGCGTCGACTACCTGATCAAGGACAAGGAGGCCCAGAAGGCTTCCACCCCGACGGTCATGACCGCCGACAACATCCGCGATCGCGAGGAGCTGCAGGAGCAGATCCGCGCCCTCGGCGAGCTCAAGATGATGGCCGAGACCTATGGTTTCGATATTTCCAACCCTGCTACCAACACGCAGGAGGCCATCCAGTGGATGTACTTCGCCTACCTCGCTTCCGTCAAGGAGCAGAACGGCGCCGCTATGTCCATCGGCCGTACCTCTACGTTCATCGACATCTACGCTGAGCGCGACCTTGCCAACGGTACCTTCACCGAGGAGCAGATCCAGGAGTTCGTGGATCACTTCATCATGAAGCTCCGCATGGTTAAGTTTGCCCGTACCCCCGAGTACCAGGCCCTGTTTACCGGCGATCCGCAGTGGGTCACCGAGTCCATCGGCGGCATGGGTGTTGACGGCCGTACGCTCGTTACCAAGATGAGCTACCGCTACCTGCACACGCTCGAGAACATGGGCACCAGCCCCGAGCCCAACATGACCGTTCTGTGGTCGACCCGTCTGCCCGAGAACTTCAAGAAGTTCTGCGCCAAGACTTCTGTCGCCAGCTCCTCGATCCAGTACGAGAACGACGACCTCATGCGCGTTTACCACGGCGACGACTACGGCATCGCCTGCTGCGTATCCTCCATGCGCATTGGCAAGGAGATGCAGTTCTTCGGCGCCCGTGCCAACCTGGCCAAGTGCCTGCTCTACGCACTCAACGGCGGTGTTGACGAGGTCTCCAAGAAGCAGGTCGGCCCCAAGTATCGCGCCGTCGAGGGCGATACGCTCGATTACGACGACGTTGTGGCCAAGTACAACGACATGATGAAGTGGCTCGCTGGCGTGTACGTCAACTCGCTGAACATCATTCACTACATGCACGACAAGTACTGCTACGAGCGCATCCAGATGGCTCTGCATGACAAGCACGTGCACCGCTGGTTCGCTACGGGTATCGCTGGCCTTTCCGTCGTGGCTGACTCCCTGTCCGCCATCAAGTACGCCAAGGTCCACCCCGTCCGTGACGAGAACGGCATCATCGTCGACTTCGAGACCGAGGGCGAGTTCCCCAAGTACGGCAACGACGACGACCGCGTCGACCAGATCGCTCACGACGTTGTGCACCAGTTCATGGAGTACATCCGCATGAACGACACCTACCGCAACTCCGTGCCCACGACCTCGGTTCTGACCATTACCTCCAACGTCGTGTACGGTAAGAAGACCGGCTCCACGCCCGACGGCCGCAAGGCTGGCCAGCCGTTCGCCCCGGGTGCTAACCCCATGCACAAGCGCGATAGCCACGGCGCCATCGCTTCGCTGTCTTCGGTTTCCAAGCTCCCGTTCCGCGACGCTCAGGACGGCATCTCCAACACCTTCTCTATCATCCCGGGTGCGCTCGGCAAGGAGGACCAGGTGTTCTTTGGCGATATCGACCTTGATCAGCTGGGCGAGTAACTATTGTTAGTGCTATACTAACAATAACGATTACTGATTAGCGCGCCGGTTTCGGCCGGCGCCTATCGATCGAAGGAGACACATTATGAAGGTTTCTGAAGTTTCCGAGACTCAGGCCGATAACCTGGTCCACATGCTCGACGCTTACGCCGAGAAGGGTGGCCACCACCTGAACATCAACGTCTTCAACCGTGAGACGCTGCTTGACGCTCAGGCTCACCCCGAGAAGTACCCGCAGCTGACCATCCGCGTTTCCGGCTATGCCGTGAACTTCCACACGCTCACCAAGGAGCAGCAGGACGAGGTCATTTCGCGTACCTTCCACAACAAGTTCTAAAGGGGTTTAACTCCCGCAGGATCGCCGGGCCGCTTTGGGTTACTCTCCAAAACGTCCTCGGACATGCAAAGAGGCTCCGCTGCGCGCTTCGCGCTGCGGAGCCTCTTTGCGTCCTGCGGAATGTTTTGGAGAGTAACCCAAAGCGGCCCGGCGGGGGTCCTGTGTAGTCACCTTTTAGGCGGAACTCTCCTAATTATTTGGATGAGTCGTTTACTTACTTGTACTGTTACCGTCTTCCCGCTGTTGTTGGGGTATGCTTTGTTCGTATGTAAACGTATGACATGTTGATGGGGGAGGGTGCTATGGCTCGCGAGGGCGCTCGTTCTAAGGATTCTGCTAAGCCTGGCATCAAGGAAGTTGCAGCGGTGGCGGGGGTTTCGCCCACTACGGTATCTCGCGTGCTTAATAATCGCGGCTATATTAGCCAAGAAACCCGCGATAAGGTCCATGCCGCGATGGAGCGCATCAACTATACGCCCAACGATATCGCCCGTGCCATGCTCAACGGTCGCCTGAACCTTATCGGCATGATCGTTCCCTTTGTGAGCAGCCCGTTCCATGCTCAGGTTGTGCAGGCGGTCGAGCGCACGTTGGCGGAAAACGGCTTTAAGATGTTGCTGTGCAACAGCGCCAATCGACCTGATCTTGAGCGTTCCTATATTGACATGCTCCGCCGCAATATGGTCGACGGCGTCATCGTCAACTCCCTCAATATCGGTGCCGAGGCGTATGCCGAGATGGGCTTGAGCCTGGTTGGTATCGACTGCGACCTTGGCGAGGCCTCTGTTCAGATTGCGAGCGACAGCTATAGCATCGGCGAACTTGCCACGCGTCGCCTGATCGATGACGGGTGTTCGCGTATCTTGTGCCTGCGCAACAATAGCCGCATGCGTATGCCTGCCAATAAGCGTACCGATGCCTACTACGATGTTGTGGAGCAGGCCGGTTTGCCCGCGCTTGTCCGCGAGGTCGAGTTCGTTAAGTCCGACGACGAAAAGAGTGCGGTCGTTGCGAAGATCCTCGATGAGAACCCCGATATTGACGGCATCTTTGCGGGAGACGACACGATGGCGGCCATCTGCCTCAACGTTATGAAGCAGCGCGGCTTGAGCGCTCCGGATGATATTAAGGTCGTGGGCGCGGATGGCGCCCGCCGCACTATGACGTTTATGCCTGACTTAACAACCGTACGTCAAGATATCGATCGCATCGGAGAGCTCGCGGCGCAATCCATCATCGCTCTTGTTAACGGTGAAAAGCCCGAATCGAATATCAAGCTTCCCGTCGAACTTATCGAGGGCAAAACCGCCTAGTTCATTCCGAGCCAAAAGAATCCCTCGAACGCTTCTGATGACCGTTCGCCGGCATATGTCAACCGTTTGCCGACGACTGGAACTGCGAAAAGACGTATTGATGTGAAAACGTTTGACATATGAAAACGATTGACATATCTTGCAGTTGTACCGAGTTAGTATCTCGTGGGAAAGGAAGTCTCGGATGCACAAGGTTTATTACCAGCCTGAGGGAATTTGGGTAGGCGACATCATGCCGTACGGCGAGGACGGCACGTTCTATCTCTATCATCAGCGTGACACGCGTAACCCCGAACCTTTCGGAGAGCCGTTTGGCTGGGCACTCGCTACGACCAAGGATTTCGTCAACTACAAGGACTTTGGCGAGAGCCTTGAGCGCGGCGGCGACGAGGAAGTCGACCAGTACATTTATGCCGGCACGGTGTTTAAGGTGGGCGACAAGTACCATGCGCTCTACACTGGTTGCAATCGCGATAAGGTCCGCGCACGTTTGATGAAGCAGGTTCTTCTTCACGCAACGAGCGACGACGCCGTCAAGTGGGAGAAGAACATCGCCGAGACGCTGCTTCCGCCCCAGGAGGGTTACGATGACCGCAACTGGCGCGATCCCTTTGTGCTTTGGGATGAGGAGAACGAAGAGTACATGCTCATCCTCGGCACGCGTGTGGGCGAGGACAAGCGTCTGATGACCGGCCGCCTGGTCAAGTTCACCTCCAAGGATCTGACCAACTGGGAGTTCCAGGGCGACTGGTGGAACCCGGGCCTGTACACCATGTTTGAGATGCCTGATCTCTTTAAGATGGGCGACTGGTGGTATCTGGTGTTCTCTGAGTACAGTGATGGCAACAAGACCCGTTACCGCATGTCTCGCTCTATCAACGGTCCTTGGATCACTCCTGCGGACGATTCCTTCGATGGCCGCGCGTACTATGCTGCACGTACCGCATTTGACGGCGAGCGCCGCGTTCTCTTTGGTTGGGTTCCTACGCGCGACGAGGGCGGCGACCCCAGCTCTTACCTGTGGGGTGGCACTTTTATGCCTCTCGAGATCGTTCAGCGTGCCGACGGAACGCTCGGCACCAAGCTTCCCGACAGCATGCTTGGCGCCTTTGGCGAGGCTAAGGCAGTCGAGGCCTTTGAGCTTTCGTGCGAGTCGGGCAAGGTCGAGCAGGTGCTCGCCGCGGATGCCGGTTCTACCTATATGCTCGACGCCGACATCGAGCTCGCCGGTGACGCTGCCGGCTTCTCGGTGAAGCTTGCCGAGGACGCCGAGTCCGGTCTTGCCTATGAGTTCCGCGCCAACCTGCGTGAGGGCAAACTCGAGTTTACGGCGGCCCCCCAGTATCCGTGGTTCCAGGTCAACAACATGGGCCTCGAGCGTCCGTTGTTCTTTAAGGGCGAGGGCACTCACCATGTGCGTCTGGTCGTCGACGACGACATCGCGACCATCTTTGTCGATGATGTTGCGCTCAACGCTCGCTTCTGCAACAAGCAGGGCCAGGGTGTGGCGCTTACCGTCACCGACGGTGCGCTCAAGTGCGCAAACGCAACGATCGCGTCTCTGTAGCGGCAACGAACCGTTTTATGATTTAGAAAAGGAATGGAGAGGAACATGGACTACAAGGCAGTGTCCCAGCAAGTCGTCGACAACGTCGGCGGACTGGAGAACATCGAGGGCGCCACGCATTGCGTGACCCGTCTGCGTCTGGTGCTCAAGGATACGAGCAAATACAACAAGGCCGAGCTCGAGAACATCGATGGCGTCAAGGGCGTGCTGTACAACAGCGGCCAGCTCATGATCATCTTCGGTACCGGTACCGTCAACAAGGTTTACGATGAGTTTATGGCTCTGACGGGCGTTAAGGAGATCAGTGCTTCCGAGGTCAAGGGCGCCGAGGCGGACAAGAAGGGCAAGTTCTTCTCGGTCCTCAAGGTATTCTCGGATATCTTTATCCCCATCATTCCTGCCTTCGTCGGCGCTGCAATCATCATCGGCCTTAAGTCGCTGATCGTTGCCAACGGCCTCTTTGGCATGGAAGGCAGCCTCGCCGATCACAGCGAGTTCCTCAAGAACCTCGCAAGCTTCTTTGCCATTATCGCCACCACGTTCGACTACCTGCCTGTCCTGGTTATGTACAGCGCGGTCAAGCGTTTTGGCGGTAACCCGATCCTGGGCATCCTCGTCGGTATCGTCATGGTTCACCCGAGCCTTATGAACCGCAACACGTTCGTTATGGACCCGACGGGTGCTGAGTACTGGAACTTTGGTCCGCTATCCATTCCCATGGTTGCTTTCCAGGGCGGCGTGTTCCCTGCAATCCTGACTGCCTGGTTTATGGCCAAGGTCGAAAAGATTGCCCAGAAGTACATCCCCGAGGTCGTTTCGTTCGTCTTTGTCCCGACCGTTACCCTGATTCTTGCTAACGTCGCCCTGTTCACCGTGTTCGGCCCGCTCGGCAACCTGATCGGCGACGTCCTCGGCGGCGTAATCGATATCCTGTACAACAGGATGGGCGTCTTTGGTGCCTTTGTCTTCGCCGCGTTCCTGCAGCCGCTTGTCGTTACCGGTACGCATCAGTTCATCCAGGGTATCGAGGCAAACCTCGTCGCCACGACTGGCTTCAACTACATCCAGGCCATCTGGTCGGTTTCCATTATCGCCCAGGGCGGCGGCGCCATCGGCATGTACCTCATTCATAAGAAGCATTCCAAAGAGCGCAACATCTGCATGTCGTCCTTTATCCCGACGCTGGTCGGAATCTCCGAGCCCGCTATCTTCGCTGCAAACATGCGCTACTCGATCATCCCGTTCATCTGCGCTTGCATCGGTGCAGGCTGCGGCGGTGCCTTCGTGAAGCTCTTTGAGGTGCGCGCCATCGGTCAGGGTCTGACCGGCGTGCTTGGCCTGCTCATCGTCACGCCCGAGACGCTCATGTGGTATGTGGCTGGCAATCTCATCGCCTTTATCGTGCCGATCGTCTTGATCTTTGCCTACAACAAGGCAAAGGGCGTGCCGACCACTGATGAAGAGGGCGCTGGCGCTGGCTTCGATGTCAGCTTCTAGTTGAGCCGTTCAGCGTAATCTGAGGATAAGTCCATTTGAGGAAGGGCGTTCGGCTCGTGTGAGTCGAGCGTCCTTTCCCATAGACGAGAAGGTCAATGGCGATGTTTAATCAAAAAAACAAGGTGATGCGTGCGGACTATGAGCAGTGGCGAGCTGGACAGGATGAGACGGCGGCTCGCATCGCGTCCGACCCCGATAGGCTTTTGTTCCATGTGGAGCCTGAGCTTGGCTGGCTCAACGACCCCAACGGTTTGGTTCAGATTGGTGATACGTATCACATCTATCATCAATACGATCCGTTCGATGCTGCGCATGGCGGTCCAGTGCTTTGGAACCATCTGACGACAAAGGATTTTGTGACGTACGAGAATCGCGGCCCCGTGTTGTTCCCCGATTCCGATTTGGATTCGAGTGGAGCGTATTCTGGTTCTGCCTTTGTACGTGATGGCAAGATTCACTACTTCTATACCGGCAACGTTAAGCATTTTGACCGCGATGATTACGACTACGTGTTGACGGGCCGTGAGCAAAACCAGATTCATATGGTTGCCGAGAATCCCGACGAATTGGGCGAGAAGCGCATAGCTGTTGGGCCGGTCGATTACCCCGACGATATCGGTACGCACGTGCGCGACCCCAAGATCCTTGAACACGACGGTATCTACTACATGGTTCTCGGCGCTCGTACGAAAGACGATCGCGGGTGCGTGCTTGTCTATACCTCGCGCAATCTTGAGGACTGGAGCTATGCGACGCGCATTGAGTTGGACGAGAAGTTTGGCTTTATGTGGGAGTGCCCCGATCTGTTTGAGCTCGATGGCGAGCTTATTCTCGTTTGCTGTCCGCAGGGTGTGCCTGCCGATGGTTGGCATTACCGCAATCCGCATCAGTGCGTGTGGTTCTCCATCGAGGCCGATTGGGAGGCGCCGAGCTTTAAAATCGTCGGGCAGGGCATGCCCCCGATGGTCGATGCCGGTTTTGATTTCTATGCTCCGCAGTCCTTTGAGGATACTGCAGGCCGGCGTTTGATGATCGGATGGTCGGGTTGCCCCGACGCGACGGCAGAAAACCCGACGGTGGCGCGCGGGTGGCAGTGCGCGTTGACGGTGCCGCGAGAGCTGAGCATACGCGATGGTAAGCTCTGCCAGCGGCCGGCGCACGAGATTGAGAGGATGCGCGGTGACTGCGTTCGCGCGATAGGCGGTGAAACCGTTGAGGAGCCGGGCCGCCTGTTTGATCTTGTGGTTTCCTGCGAGGGCGCCAAGATGGTCGAGCTCGAAATCCGCAAGGGTGTCTTTGTGCGCTATGCAGACGGGATGCTTACCCTCGACATGGGTGACGAAGGCTATGGGCGCGACCAGAGGTCGATTGAGCTCAGCGAGCTTCGCGACCTGCGCGTGCTTTCGGACACTACGATGGTCGAGATTTTTGCAAATGGCGGCGAGGCGGCACTTACGAGCCGTACCTATTCGCCGGCGGTTCCGGCGATGGAGCTGCACGCCGAGGGCGCGGCATCGATGAATTTCTACCGCCTCGCGCATTAACCGTGTGTGGAGCACGATTGGACTTGCTGGGCGGAATGTGTCGCAGTTGCCGCAGCGAACTACCGTTTATCGCGTATAGCGACCGTTTGCGGAGTAAGTAACACTTAGTAATAAACCGTGTAGAATCTCAGATTAGCACGGAGTTTTTCCAGGGAGACGCTGTCCTTTGTTGTGTGCAAGGGGCGGCGTCTCTTTGGCGCTCTGCCGCCGTTGTGCAACAGTGCGGCGGCGCGTGCCATGTGTTGAAAAGCCAATGTTGAGATGGGTCGTGATGATAATGGGCAAGTACGTAATCGTGGTTGAGTCTGGTTCGGATGTGACGCCGGAGCTCTGCGAACGCTACGGTATCGTGCGCGTACCTATGCATGTCACGATTGGTGACGAGACCGTCGAGGACGGCTCGATCGATCCGCTCGAGATTTATTCGCGCTGCAACGAGTTTGGCGTGATGCCCAAGACCAGCGGCTGCGCGCCGGCAGATTTTGCGCACGTGTACGATCGCATCCATGCCGAGCAGCCCGATGCGACTATTCTGCACCTTGCGTATTCCGAGGCCACGACCTGCTCACACCAGTCTTCTAAGATTGCCGCCAAGGGTCGCGACTACGTCTACTCCATGGACACGCGTTTTGTCTCGGTGGGCCAGTCGCTTGTTGCCGTCGAGACCGCCAAATACATCGAGGCTCACCCCGATGCCACCGTCGACGAAATCTTTGCATTTACGAATTCCGTCATGGACCGTGTGCTGCTGGGCTTTGTTCCTACCGACCTAGCCTTCCTTAAGGCGGGCGGTCGTCTATCCAACGTGGCATTCCTCGGTGCCCATCTGCTCAAGATTAAGCCCTGCATTGAGGTGACGGGCGGTAAGTTCGTGGCGACCAAGAAGTTCCGCGGCTCTATGCTCAAGTGCGCCCGCGCCTTTATTGACCACATGGTTGCGAAGGGCGAGATTGACTACTCGCATATTGGCCTGGCGTATTCGGTAGGCCTTTCCCAGGAGCTGCGCGACGACATGGAAGTCTATGCGCACGACCTGGGCTTTAAGGACGTTACCTGGACTCAGGTCGGCGGTGTCATCTCGAGCCATTGCGGCCCGACCGCCTTCGGTGCGGTGCTCACGCTTAAGGCGTAAGGTCTGGCGTCTATCGATTTCTATTGCCTCAGCGGCGGGCGGGGTGCGATAACCTTCCCGCCGCTCTTGCGTAGGGCCAAATAGGACAACCCAATTGACCGCTAAACCGTTTCGCCATCATGCGTATGGGCTAGAATGATTCTGGCATTTATGTAGCTAAAACCAATGAGAGGCAAGGTAGCGGGAATGGCTGAGATGACGCTCGAGGGTGTGGACGCTCGTCCCGAGGACTCTGCGTTTGCCCTGGGCCGCGTACATTCGATTGAGACGATGGGAACGGTCGATGGACCCGGCATCCGCTTTGTGGTGTTTGTTCAGGGCTGCCCCATGCGCTGTGCGTATTGCCACAACCCCGATACCTGGTCGGTTAGCGGCGGCACCATGGTGACCGTCGAGCACCTGATGGACGAGTTCCAGAGCAACCATGAGTTTTACCGCAGCGGCGGTATTACGGTGTCCGGCGGCGAGCCGCTCTTGCAGCCCGCGTTTTTAGCCGACCTGTTCCGTGCAATGCACAACAACCCCGATGGCCGCGTGCATACCTGCCTCGACAGCTGCGGCTATGCGTTTGACCCCAACCATCCCGAGAAGTTCGATACTGTTCTCAACGAGACCGACATGGTGCTGCTCGACATCAAGCATGCCGATCCCGTTGAGCATAAAAAGCTGACCGGTTGCGATCCCGCACGCATTCTGGCGTTTGGTGATGAGCTTGCCCGTCGCAAGATTAAGGTCGTTATCCGCCACGTGGTGGTGCCCGGCATTACCGATACGGTTGAGGAGTGCGAGGCGCTCGGCCGCCTCATCGCTCCATGGCACAACGTGGTGGGCCTGGAAATGCTGCCGTATCACACGATGGGTGTCGTCAAGTACGAGCAATTGGGCATTCCCTATAAGCTCGAGGGCGTTCCACAGATGGATACCGCGCGCATGCCCGAGCTGCGCAACGCCGTCATGACGGGCATGAAAAAGCGTCGCGCGGAACTCAAAAACGCTATCGGCTAGCGAGCCATTTTCGCTCCCCAAAGGCACTCATTGGGGACAGACTTAAATGAGTGCCCCTGGGCACCAAGTTGATTGCCAAAGAGCTCCGTCAAGTTGCGGTGGAATAGTTCTTGTTTTTCGGCTTATGCCGCCCAAATAGGAACTATTCCACCGCAACTGCGTTTTGGGCGGAGATGCGCAACAGAATCGCGCCATTTGGATAAATACGCTTGTGGTTTCTTTAAAGACGCCTTAAACGCCGCTGAATATCTTTGGAAAGAAATGCCTGCTCGGTATTATGCTGCTCGTATATGAACGGTAGCAGTCAGGAGACCACGTGCGAAATAACGCATCGCGGGACGAGTATATGCCGCAGCATAGCAGCAGATATGAGACGAAGGGCACATCTTCGCGTGGCCTTGCCGACGCTCGCGTCCGCGTGACGAAGATTGCCGCCATTGGGATGCTAACGTTGGCGATTATTATCCTCGGAATTACCGCCAAAACCTACGCGTCGGAGCGAATGGCACACTCAGATGCGTCAACGGTACAGACGCAAAACGAGAAGGTTTCAAAGTCCAAAGCGTCGGCAGATCTCAAGACGAGACTTTCGAAGGCGGACTTCAACGATATCCCTTCGGGTGATACCGTTCAGGCCTTCTCGTTGGTGGATAACAAGACTCCTACCTTGGAGGATGAGAGCCTTGCCTTGCTCCAGGATGCCCTGAGTCGGGCGCAGGAGCTAGGCGATGTGGGCGTGGTGTTCTACGACCTGTCAAGCGGCAAGGGCGTGACGTATAACCCCGATGTCGAGGTTTACGGCGCGAGTAGCTACAAGGCGCTCTATGCGTTGTACATCTGCGAATCTCTGGTCGAGACGGGTCAGGTTTCACTCGATGATTCCCTTGGCACCTATGGTGGCTACAACATGGGTTGGCAGACGGTGCGCGACCTGATCGATGCCGCGGTCGTTAATTCGGACAACGATTCGTTTATTGCGTTACGCGCGGCGTTTGACAGTGTCGGTTACGAGGATTGGATTGCCAGTCTTGGCATCGATTACGATACCGCACTCGATCCGATGAGTGATTTTCCCACCTATTGCCCGCGCACCTCGGCCAAATTGTGGCGCGAGATGAGCGAGTATTTGAGCCGTGATACCGAGACGTCGCAATGGCTATCGGATCTTCTGGCCTCTACGACTCGATCGTTTATTCGTAATGGCATTGCGGACGACCAAGCCTTGGTACGCAACAAGGCAGGCTGGATTAGCGAGGATGGTTGCTATTCGACATGCGATGAGTGCCTCATCGATGTCGACGGTGACATCTACATTATGAGCATCATGACATCGATGCCATGGAGCGATCGCTCGAGTGAGCTGGTGACTGTGATTGCTAAGACATTCTTTGATACCCGAGCTGCGCTGGCCTAACGTGTTCGTTTGACGAGGTCAAACAAAATGCTGGTACCATACCGTGGTTGAGAATTTCGAATAGGTTTGGGGAATGGCATGGCTACCATCGCGATTATCGGTGCGCTCGAAAAAGAGATCATGCAGATTAAGGAAGAGTTGAGCAACGTTTGCATGGTACAGGAGGCGGGCTTGAACGTTGTGACCGGCGGGCTCGACGGCCTGTCGATTGTCGCCACGACGGCGGGTATGGGCACGGTAAACGCTGCCGCCGCAACACAGCACCTCATTAGCAAGTATGCTCCACAGGCAGTTGTGTTTTCTGGTATCGCAGGTGGCCTGAATCCCAAGCTCCATATCGACGATGTCGTCATTGGCAAATGCCTGCGCTATCTAGATACCGATACCGCGCTTATCGCCGAGTCTGCACCGGGGCTCGAGGAGTTTGCCTCGACGCCTGCGCTGGTCGATATTGCCGCCGATGTGCTTGCTGAGCGTGGCTTTGTTAACGCTTCGACAAATGCGACCGCTTCGAACGAGGGCGCAAAGCAGTTCCTGGTCGGCACGATTGCCACGGGTAACCGCTTTGTGACGGGCGCCGCTATGCGCAATGATGCCATCGAGGCGACGCATGCCGATTGTGTCGGCATGGAGGGCGCGGCGATTGCCCATGTCGCAACTAAAAATGGTGTCGATTGCCTGGTGCTGCGCGCTATCAGCGATAATTGTGACGAGGCATACGATGCGATATGCGACCGCGAGTTCGATTTGTTCGAGTATGCGCGTGCCGCAAGCGATATCACGCTCGATATCGTTCGACGCATTGCCGCTGCGCAATAGCGCGTTTTTTGCAAGATCCTACGACCAAGGAGTGTCCATGGCCGATTCCATTAACTACCAGCTTGCCAAGTTCGTCGCCAGCTACGGCAAGGTTTCGCAGATCCCCGAGTCCACCTGTCCCGAGGTGAGCTTCGTTGGCCGCTCAAATGTGGGCAAGTCGTCCATTATGAACAAGCTCTTTGGCCGCAAGAACCTGGTGAAGGTTTCGAGCACGCCGGGCAAGACGAGCAACATCAATTTCTTCGAGGCCGACGACGTGCACTTTGTGGACCTGCCGGGCTATGGTTTCGCCCGTCGTTCCAAGGCCGAGCGCGACCGCTGGGCCGAGCTCATCGGCGACTTCTTCGACTCCGAGCGCAGCTTTAACTTGGTTGTGTCGCTAGTGGACATTCGCCATGACCCCAGTAAGCTCGACCATGACATGATCGACTACCTGCAGGGCAACGAGTTCAACTTTATCGTCTGCCTCACCAAGGCCGACAAGCTCAGCCGCACCCAGCAGGCCCGCCAGGCGGCAGCCATCAAAAAGCAGCTCAACGTCCCGGCCGAAAACGTAATCATCACAAGCTCCCAGACTGGCACCGGCATCGATGAACTCAAGCGCCGCATCGCCGAGGCCTGCCTCTAGTAAGGGTCCCATCCCAGTAAGGGCCCCCACCAATAAAAAGCCAAACCATCAGCCCGGCGCCCCTTCAAAGCGTGGGTCCCTGTAGACATCCTCAGCAAGGTAGGCGCAGGGACGGTCGGGATGTTCCCTCAAAATCATTCCGCAGCGCGAAGGCCCCTTGTCCGTCGCTCCGTAGGAGCAGGACAAGGGGCCTTCATGCGCGAGGACGATTTTGAGGGAACATCCCGACCGTCCCGGACAGGTATATGAGGAGGATGTCTACAGGTACTCGATTTGAGCGCCTTCCGTGTCGCACGTCAGAATATGCGTATCACACTTAGGGAACTGCTCGCGCAGCTTGACCTGCAGGAACTTTGCCACGATGGTGTCGTCGGTCACAGCCATAAGGGTCGAGCCCGATCCGCTGATCCAGATGGTCTTGGCGCCGCCGTTAAGGCAGGTGTCGCGCACGGCGTTGTAGTCGGGAATCAGACGGCGACGATAGGGTTCCTGGATGCGGTCGTCATTGGCGGCGGCAATCAGGTCGAGGTTGCCGGACTCAAGACCGCGCGTCATGCCGGCGATGCGGCCCATCTGCCATACGGCGGTGGAGAGCGGAACCTCCTGCGGCACGACCTTGCGCGCCTCGCTCGTATGCACCTCGTAGGGAGGAATCACGGTAATAAAACGCAGGCGATCGCTCACCTCGTAGCGCAGGCACTGGGGGAGCGAATCGGTCGGCGTAAAGGAGCAGACGGCGCCGCCCAGGATAGCGGGGGCGACGTTATCGGGATGGCCCTCGACCTCGGTGGCAATGCGGACGAGCTCGGCGCGGTCGACGGTGTGGCCCGTCAGCGCGGCGGCCGCCATGATGCCAGCGACGACGCAGGTGGAGCTGGAACCCAGGCCGCGGGCGACGGGAACGTCAGTCTGAATGTCGATGGCGACGGGGAAGGCCGGCTCGCCCCATGCGGCCAGTGCATCGACAAAGCTAACGTAGACCAGGTTGTTCTCGTTTTGGAATTCCTCGGGGCAGCCCGTGATGGTGAGCTTGTCGGCGCGCTCGAAGGTGAAGTGCGAGTAGAGGCTGACGGCCATGCCGAGGGTGTCGTAGCCAATGCCTAGGTTCGCGCTGGTGGCGGGGACGGTGATTTTGATCATGGGAATCTCCTGGGCGGTCTGCCTGTTTAGTTCGCTGCTCGGGCAGTCCTGGCTCGCTCGGAAAGCACATTAAGTGCTTTCCGGCTCGTGCGGAACTCGCGACGAACTAAACAGGCAGACCCGCATGTCAGCTCGTCATTATCCCGGTGAGTATCTGATAAAAGAAGGTGCGCCGGCTTTCGCCGGCGCCTAGTAAGGGTTTAGTTGGTAGCCATCTTTTTTGCAGCCTGCTCTACGTAGTTGGCCATGTCGGCTACGTCGCAGACGTCTTCGAAGCGGACGGGCTTGGATTCGAGTTCGGCGAGCTGGGTCGGGGCGACCGTGTTGGTGGCCTGCTCGAGCACGCGCATGGCCTCAAAGTCGTCCTCGGGAACGTCGAGGCCCAGGGCGTCGCAGCAGGCGCGCGGGAACTTGTAGGGGCTGGCGGTCGAAAGCAGCACGCGAGCCTTGGCGCCCTCGATGGGAGCGACCTTTTCAAAGACGTGATAGCCGCAAGCGGTGTGCGGGTCGATCACGTAGCCGTTCGCGTCCCAGCAGCTCCTGATGGCAGCGCGGACCTCGTCCTCGCTGGTCCAGCCGCAGCTAAAGACGTTCTGAATCTTTGCCAGCAGGTCGGCGGGAACCTCGTAGCGACCAGTCTGTGCCAGCTGCTCCATAAGGCCGGCAACAAGCTCGCAGTCGCCATCGGACAGGAAGTACAGCATACGCTCCAGGTTAGAGCTGATGAGGATGTCCATCGACGGCGAGATGGTCGTGAAGAACGGACGGTTGCGGTCGTAGACGCCGGTGGTCAGGAAGTCGGCAAGCACGTTGTTCTTGTCGCTGGCCACGACGAGCTTGGCGACGGGCAGACCCATGCGCTTGGCGTAGTAGCCGGCCAGGATATCGCCAAAGTTGCCGGTCGGTACGCAGAACTCCACGGCGTCGCCAGCCTCGATAGCGCCGGCGCGCAGCAGCTGCGCATAGGCGGCAAAGTAGTAGACGACCTGCGGTACCAGACGGCCGACGTTGATGGAGTTGGCGCTCGAAAGCACCGTGCCGGAAGCCTCCAGACGCTCGGCAAGCTCCTTATCGGCAAAGATGCGCTTGACGGCACTCTGGGCGTCGTCGAAGTTGCCGCGGATGCCGCAGACGGCGACGTTATCGCCCTCCTGAGTGGACATCTGCAGATTCTGTACGCGGCTGACTTTGCCCTCGGGATAAAAGACGGTGATGCCCGTGCCCGGGGCGTCGGCAAAGCCGGCGAGTGCTGCCTTGCCCGTGTCGCCCGACGTGGCGGTGACGATCATGATGCGCTCGGCGCCGCCGTCCTGGGCGGAGGTGCGGGCCATGAGGCGGGGGAGCATCTGCAGGGCGACGTCCTTGAAGGCGCTCGTGGGGCCGCCAAAGAGCTCCATCACATAGGTCTGAGGGGCGTCGGTGCCCGGTGCTGCGTCGAGCTTGACGAGAGGCGTGACCTCTTCACTCGCGAACGTGCCGCGGTATGCCTCGTCGACACACGCCGAAATTTCTTCGTCCGTGTAATCGTTCAGTAACATTCCCAACACATTTTGAGCGATTTCAAAGTACGATTTATCAGCAAGCGAGCTGATATCGACCTGCTGGGTGCCAAGCTCGTCCGAGACAAACAAACCCCCGTCGGGAGCGATGCCGGCACGGATTGCCACCTTACTTGAGCATGATAAAGTGCGTCCTCGTGTACTATGATAAGTTCCCATATAACAGTGCTCCTCGGATACCTTGGTCCCAATCGGTGAAACCATGGTATCAGAGCGCGCAAAATAGGTTCGCAGAGGCTTTTTAGAAAGGTAACCTCCAGCCCATGATTAAGATTGCCAAGTTTGGCGGCTCGTCGGTCGCCGACGCCGAACACTTCAAGAAGATCAAGGCCATCGTCGATGCCGACCCTGCCCGCCGTTTTGTGGTGGTTTCCGCCTGCGGTCGCCGCTTTAAGGGCGACACCAAGGTGACCGACCTGCTCTACCTGGTTAACGCGCACGTTAAGTATCACGTGTCGTGCGAGGAGCTGCTCGAGGACATCGGTCAGCGCTATTTTGATATCGCTGACGAGCTGGAGCTCACCTATCCCATCCGCGAGGAGTTCGCAGCCTTTGCCGAGCGCGCCCGCTCGGGCGGCTACTCCACCGAGGAGCTTGTGAGCCGCGGCGAGTACTTCACCGCTCGCCTGATGTCCGAGTACCTGGGCCTGCCGTTCCTGGACGCCGCGACGGTTGTGGCGTTCCATCACGATGGTACGCTCAGCATGAACCGCACCTCCGAGCTGGTGCAGGAGTACGGCCAGCAGGGTGGCTTTGTTATGCCCGGTTTCTACGGCGCGACGCGTGAGGGCCAGATCAAGCTGCTCGATCGAGGCGGTGGCGATATTTCGGGCTCGATTCTGGCCAAGTGCCTTGGCGCCGATCTGTACGAGAACTGGACCGACGTTTCGGGCTTCTATTCTGCCGATCCGCGTATTGTTCCCGAGGCTCAGCCCATTGCGCGCGTTACCTACGAGGAGCTGCGCGAGCTTTCGTACATGGGCGCAAGCGTCCTGCACGAGGAGGCCGTGTTCCCCGTGCGCGAGGCAGGCATTCCGCTGGTCATCAAGAACACCAATGCGCCGCAGGACCCCGGCACCATCATTAGCGAGACGGCTGACGAGGGCGAGGCGGAGCCCATCATTACCGGCGTGACCGGCAAACGCGGCTTTGTCGCCATCAATGTGGCCCGCGACCGCACCAAGCCCCGTGTCGGCTTTATGCGCCGCGCGCTTTCGGTGTTCGAACGCTATGACGTTTCCGTCGAGCACATGCCCACCGGTGTCGACCGTTTTGGCGCTGTGGTGCAGGAGCAGGACGTTCACGATTCGCTGTACTCGCTCGTGGGCGACATTCAACAGGAGGTCGAGCCGCTCGAGATCGAGGTTGTCGAGGGCTTGGCGCTCATCGCTACCGTCGGTCGTAACCTGCGCGGCCGCGCGGGTATCTCGGGCCACCTGTTTGGCATGCTTGGCCAGGCCGGCGTGAGCGTGCGCATGATTTCGCAGAGCTGCGACGAGATCAACATCATTATCGGTGTTGAGGAGAAAGACTTCGACCTGGCGATTCAGACCATTTACCGTGCCTTCTCCGACGAGAACGGCATTGTGAAGGTCTCCGACTTGGAGGCTCCCACGCCGGTCGATCCCACCCTGGCTGCGCTCAAAAAGTAGCGACTGCTCGGTAGATTTTTTGGGTCATGTCTCAAAAATCTACGGCGGGGCGTTTCGTTTCGGTTTCGTTTCGACGGGGCGGGTTTCGTGCCCGCCTCGTTCTTGTATACACTGGCAACAATAATCGGCCTGCTCGGCGTGCGGGCAAAAGCCATAACCTTTAAAGGGGGAAGCATGAAACAGTACACGGTTGCTATTTTGGGCGCGACGGGAGCCGTGGGCACCCAGATGCTCGAGTGCCTAAACGAGCAGGAGTTCCCGGTTGGCAAGCTCAAGCTGCTGGCGAGCGCGCGTTCTGCGGGCAAGACCGTCGAGTTCCGCGGCGAGCAGATCGTGATCGAAGAGGCTTGTCCCGAGGCCTTTGAGGGCTGTGACATTGTGCTTGGAGCCGCCGGCGACGACATCGCGAAGGAGCTACTGCCCGAGGCCGTCAAGCGCGGCGCCGTCGTGGTCGACAACAGCCACGCCTTCCGCATGGATCCTGAGGTGCCGCTGGTCGTGCCCGAGATCAATGCCGACGACATCAAGTGGCATCACGGCCTTATCGCCAATCCCAACTGCGCGACCATCATCGGCCTGGTTCCCACCTGGCCGCTGCATCAGCTCGCCGGCGTGAAGCGCATGATCGTCTCCACGTATCAGGCGGCTTCGGGTGCCGGCGCTCCCGGTATGGCCGAGCTCGAGGCTCAGCTGGCCGCCCTGGGCCGCGGCGAGGAGATTCCCGAGCCGCGCGCATTTGCCGCCCAGCTGGCGAGCAACCTGATTCCGCAGATTGGCGGCGTCAAGGAGGAGGGCTTTACCTCCGAGGAGATGAAGCTGCAAAACGAGGGCCGCAAGATCATGCACCTGCCCGAGCTGCGCGTGAACTGCACCTGCGTGCGCGTGCCCGTGCTGCGCTCGCACTCCGAGAGCATTACGCTTGAGTTTGAGCGCGACATCACGGTCGAGGAGGCCCGTGCTGCGCTAACGGCCGCTCCGGGCGTGAAGCTGGTTGACGACATGAGCGCCGAGGATGCGCACGATCGCTTCCCCATGCCGATGGATACGTCCGACCAGGACCTGATCTGGGTCGGTCGCGTGCGTCGCGACATCTCGAACCCCGAGGCTGCGCGCGGCATCACCTTCTGGTGCTGCGGCGATCAAATCCGTAAGGGCGCGGCAACCAACGCCGTCCAGATCGCTAAGCTGCTCTGCGAGTAGTGTGGCCTGTCCGGCGGGGGCCGGGCTTAGTTTTCAGAACGTCCTCGACCATGTGTGGCGCCTTGTCCTGCTCCTTCGGAGCCGCGGACAAGGCGCCACACTGGTCTGCGGAGTGTTCTGAAAACTAAGCC
>CABMOY010000005.1 GCA_902388345.1 uncultured Collinsella sp. | reverse complement strand
CTCGCGGGCGTTTCGGTATCGATGTCCACGCCGTCACCAAACAGGCTCGATTGCTCCATAGCGGCACTCCTTCGCTCGATTTCAAACGGATACAAGAGTACCACCGGTCACCATGGGGCCGAATAGCGGTCTCAAACCGCACCGAATCGGCAGCCATCAAACTGGAGTGGATCGCGCGTTCAAACCATGCCCTTGCCGTTTCTAAATGATCCGTTTTCCTCCGTCTCCAAGGGATCATCGCGAAAAGAGGGGCTGTCCCGCGCTGGCGGAACAGCCCCTCTGGCTTCGATATGTGCGATACAGCTCGTTAGAAACCCTGGCCGTTGCCCTGACCCTGGCCCTGCTGGCCGAGCAGCTCCTCCAGGTACTGGCGCAGCTGCTCATCGGTAATACCGCCGTTGCCAGTGTCGGTTGCGCTGTCGTCCTGCTGCTGGTTCTGCAGCTCCTCATCGGAGCCCAGCTCGACGGTGACCTTCTTCTCTTCCTTGCCGCGCATGAGCGTGATCTCGACCTTCTCGCCCACCTCGTGGCTGCGCAGTGCGATGATCAGGCCGTCGGCGCTCGTGATCTCGTCGTCGCCCAGCTTGGTAATGACGTCGCCCTCCTGAATGCCGGCCTTGGCGGCGGGACCATCCTCAACGACGCTCGCCACATACGCGCCGCTATCGGTGCTCAGCTTGTTGGTACGGGCGTTGAGCGCGTTGACGCTCGAAAGCGTGGCGCCCATGTACGGATGCACCGGAGTCTTGCCGTCGATGATCTGGTCGGCAATGTTCTTGGCGTAGTTAACCGGAATGGCAAAGCCCACGCCCGAGCTGGAACCCGAGTAGCTCTCGATGAGCGAGTTGATACCCACGAGCTCGCCGTTGTCGTTGACGAGCGCGCCGCCGGAGTTGCCCGGGTTGATGGCGGCATCGGTCTGAATCATGTTGGCATAGATGGTGTTGCCGCTGGTAGAGCTCATGGCCGTGGAGCGATACAGAGCCGACACAATACCCGTGGAGACAGACTGCTCGTTGCCGAATGGCGATCCGATCGCCATAACCCACTCGCCCACGTTGAGCTTGGAGGAGTCGCCGATCTCAATCGGCGTGAGCTTGGAGGCATCGGCGTCCTTGAGCTTGATGACGGCCAGGTCGCTCGAAGCATCGTTGCCCACGAACTCGGCCTCGTAGGTGGTGCCGTCGTCCATGGTCACCACATACTGGTCATAGCCATCGACCACGTGGTTGTTGGTGAGGATGTGGCCCTCGGTATCGAGCACCACGCCCGAACCGACGCTGCCCGAGTTGTCCGACTCGTCGGCAGACTGCGAAAGCGAGCCATTCTGGCCACCGCTCGAAGTGGCGGTGATGGAAACCACAGAGGGCAGGGCCTTGGCAGAAACGGCCTCGGCCAGCGTGGTGTCCTCGGAGTCGATGGTGATCTTTTGCGTCGACGAACCCGAAGCGCCCGCCGTCACGGCATTCTTGCCGCCACCGATATCGAGCGTACCGCTCATAATGAGCGCAATGACCAGCAGAGCACCACATGCGCAGCCGGCAAGCGCTGTAATAAAGATCGGCAGCTTTTTGGTCTTGGTCTTGACCACCGTGTGCTTGTTCACGACCTGTTGGCCGCCCAGCGGCTTGCCGGTCTGCGTATCGTAGGCCTGCACGTAGGGAATGTTGTTGCCGTCGGCAGGCGTCGACTCCACCTGCACGCGCGGCTGCTGCTGAGTCTCGCCGGCATTGCCAACATCCTGGGGACGCTGGGAATCGTTCTCGCTCATAGCTGCGATCCTTTCGTCAAATAACCAAAGGCCCGCCAAACACCGTGGCGGGCCATCATTGTTCACGTTGAGTTGTACCCCAATATGCGGGCGTACGTGTACGAGAACGCAATCTTTTAGGAAGGCTTAAGTTCTGCTGCAAACTCGAAAGGAACCCGCACCTGCGTCAAAACCACCACAAAGGTGCCTGTCCCCTTTGTGGTGGAAATCTAGTCCTTAAACAGATAGCCCACGCCGCGGACGGTGGTGATGTGTGCCGCGATCTGCGGGCCCACCTTGGAGCGGATGCGTCGGATGTGCACGTCGACGGTGCGCGTGCCGCCGCAGTACTCAAAGCCCCACACGCGGTGCAGCAGCACCTCGCGGCTGTAGGCGCGATTGGGATGCGTCGCCAAAAAGCTCAGCAGCGAGTACTCCATCAGCGTCAGGTCGATGGGTTCGTTATCGAGTGTCACCTGGTAGGTAGCCAGATTAATCTCGAGGTTATCGATGTTGAGCACATCGTCGGCGGTGACGGTCTCCTCCTCGCCCATCAGGCGCTGCGCGCGAGCCTTAAGCTCGTTGGGCGTCGCCGTGGGGCATACAAAGTCGGCATGCGCGTGATTCGGCAGGCGCAGGGTACCGAGCGCCTCATCGTCGACGATCACCAACATGGGGACACCGCCGCGATCGTCAAGCCACTTGGCAATCTGATCGATGCGGTCGCTGCGGATGCCGTCGGAATCGAGGATCAGCAGGTCAAAGTCATGCGCCGCAGTCGGCGAATCGGGAGTGGCCAGGCTCACCTCGACACCCAGGGTGGTCGTCAGGCTGCGGGCAAACTCGTGGAAGCGCGTCGTGCGCGCCATGAACAGGGCACTCTTTTCGGACATATCGGCCTCCAAAGAAATGAGCTCAATCGTACTGGAACAAGCCAGCGCGATTAGGAGTTCGCCAGGTAGTGCTTGATCTCCCACTCGGTGATCGTAGACTCAAACTTATACCACTCGTCGCGCTTCTTTTTGAGGAAGAAGCTGTGAATGTGCTCGCCGAGGGCATCCTTCATAAACTGCGAGTCCTCAAAGACATCGAGCGCCTCTTTGAGCGAGCGCGGCAGCGGCGCGTAGCCGGCCTCGACCATCTGACGGTCGGTAAGCTTGAGCGTCTCGGCCGTGGCCTCGGGCGGGAGTTCCAGCTTGCGCTCGATGCCGTCCAGACCAGCCGCCAGCGTGACGGCGTTGACCAGGTACGGGTTGGCCATGGGGTCGGGACTGCGCAGCTCGATGCGCGTGGACAGCGGCTTGCCGGGCTTGTAGACCGGAATGCGGACCATACTCGCGCGGTTGCGCAGGCCCCACGTGGCGTACTGCGGCACGGAGTCGCCACCCGTGGTGATGCGCTTGTACGAGTTGACCGTGGGGTTGGTGATGGCACTGATCTCGCGCGCGTGCGCCAAGATGCCGGCCATGTAGTGCTTGGCGATTTCGGAGAGGTGGTACTTCTCGTCGTCCTCGCCCCAAAAGACGTTGTTGCCGTCGTGGTCGAACAGCGACTGATGCAAAAACATGGCGCTGCCGTCCTCGCCCGCCAACGGCTTGGGCATAAAGGAGGCGTGGCAACCGCTCTCGTAGGCCTGCTGCTTAATGATGAGTTTGGCCGTGGTGATAGCGTCGGACATGCTCAGGGCCTCGGCGTGACGCAGGCTCATGCCATGCTGCGAGCGACCGGCGGCGTGGAAGGTGTACTCCACGGGCACGGACATCTTCTCGAGCGTGAGGACCGTGTTGCGACGCAGGTCGCGGGCAGCATCACTCACCGAAAGATCGAAGTAGCCCACGTTGTCGAGCGGCTCGGGGGTGTGCTCGTCGGGGAAGTAGTAATACTCCAGCTCGGCGCCCACGTTGAGCAGATAGCCGGCCTTCTCGGCCTTGCGGAACATGCGGCGCAGGGCATCGCGCGGGTCGCCGGCGAACGGTTTGCGATCGGGAGTGCACACATCGCAGAAAACGCGTGCAACGCCGTTATGGCTCGGGCGCCACGGCAAAATCTGGAAGGTCGAAGCATCGGGAAACGCCAGCATGTCGGCTTCCTCGGGCGTGGCAAAGCCCTCGATGGCGGAGCCGTCAAAGCCAATACCCTCCTCAAAAGCGACCTCGAGGTCCTCGGGGCTAATGGCAAAGTTCTTGAGGCGGCCGAGAATGTCGACAAACCACAGACGCACAAAGCGGATGTCACGCTGCTCTACGGAGCGGAGTACGTAATCGATGTTCTGCTGGTTCATGTCGCTCCCCTTTCTTTCGGGCGGGTTTCGACTGGTCTATATCGCAGATACTATCGCAGAAAAATGTTTCCGCAGGGTTAAAGCGTATCAAGCGCCCAAAAAACGTGCTTGAGCAGGCCGTTGCGAACGAGCGGCTAGCGCGAGGTCGAAGCGCGGTGTTCGATGTGGCCGGGGACCTCGATGCGCTTGGGGGCGAGCTTTGCGGCGTCGCCCACCGTAGTGGTAACGACGTCGATGCGCTCGGACAGGCGCTCGACCACGCGCTCGGCAATGGTGAGAGTGTCCTGCGCGGCCGTGGTCACACCGCCAAAGAGCACGTGGTTCCAGGGATAGTCGTCAAACGTTGCGATCTTGAGACCCGCCGGCAACGAAGGTCCCAACTGTGCCAGCGCCTCGGTCAGGCGCAGGAAGACCAGACCGTTGACGGCAATGAGGCCGAGCTTTTTACCCGCATAGCCGCGGATGGTCTCGTCCAGGCGACTGACACCCGTGGCGCCACCGTCGGCCAGGGTGACGACCTCGCCCGCAAGACCGCGGCGCGAAAGCTCATCGGCAAAGGCCTCGGCGCGCTCGCGACGCACGGGGCTGTCGTCGCTTGCCTCGGTGAGCAGGCACAGGCGCTCGCTGCCAGCAGCGGCCAAGGCGTCTACCAGGCCGGCAACCAGCTCGCGGTTGTTAGAGGTCACCAGATCGATGCCACCGTCGGCAACATCGCGGTCGAGCAGCACGACGGGCAGGCGCCCCGCGGCCGCGGCGATTGCCTCGTCATTGCCGCCACAGGTGTTGACGACCAGACCGTCCACACCGGCATCGATAAGTCTGGTGAGCGACTCTGCCTCCTTGGCGGGGTCGTTGCCACTAATGGCCGTCATGAGCGAGCAGCCGCGCGCGGCGGCGCTGGCGGAAAGCCCCTCGAGCATGGCGCTCGAGAACGGGTTGGCGATGTCGGCCAAAATCACGCCGATGAGGTTGGTACGCGAGCTGCGCAGATTGCGCGCGGCGGCACGTGGACGATAGCCGGTGCGCTCGATAACTGCCGCGATGCGAGCGCGGGTTTCCTCGGTCATCTGCCCGGGGCGGTTGTTGAGATAGCGCGAGACCGTGGCCGGGCTCACGCCCGCCTCGGCGGCAATGTCCTTGATTCTCATCTGCGCCATAGCGCACCCCGTTTCCCAATTGTCGGCAGTCTGGGCCATTTTAGGCATTTTTTTAAAAATCTCGCTTGCAAAACGTTGTAGGTGAGTATACTACAAGTCGAAACGAAACCGATTTCGTAAACCGATTTCGGCAAGCGTTGGCACGGAGGTGCAAAGATGTACCCTACCGTCTTGGCACCTCCGTGCCAACGCCATATCAAAGGTGTACGCACGAGTAAGAAGGAGCTGCGCGACCATGGGTAAAACGGTTCTTACCTTCGGCGAGATCATGATGAGGCTCTCGCCCAAAGATCATCTGCGCATTGAGCAGGCGACCGAGTTTGATGTCCGCTACGGCGGCGCCGAAGCCAACACCGCGCTTTCCCTGGCCTACCAGGGTGACAAGGCAGCTTACGTCTCCGTTGTCCCGGCCAACCGTCTGGGCGAGTGCGCCCTGCGTTCGCTGAAGGTCTACGACGTCGATACCTCGCGCGTCGTGCGCCAGGGCGACCGTCTTGGTTCCTATGTGTTTGAGGTCGGCGCCTCGCAGCGCGGCAACGGCTGCGTCTACGACCGCAAGTACTCTGCCATCAACATGGCCAAGCGCGACGTCTTTGACTGGGACGAGATCCTCAAGGGTGTCGATGTCTTCTACTTCTCCGGCGTGACGCCCGCCGTCTCCGACGAGATGGCCGCCGCCTGCAAGGATGCCCTCACCGCCTGCCGCGCCAAGGGCATCACCACCGTTTGCGACGTGAACTATCGCGGCAAGATGTGGTCGCCCGAGAAGTCGCAGGCCACCATGAAGGAACTCCTGCCGCTCGTTGACATCTGCATTGCCAACGACGAGGACGCTCCTGCCGGCCTCGGTATGACCTGCGTCTCCGGCTCCCTTGCCCACGGCATCGAGGAGCGCGACACCTACGTCGAGATGGCCCGTCAGATCTGCGCCGAGTACGGTTGCAAGAAGGTCGCCTCGGTCGTCCGCAACATCTCCTGCGTCGAGCGCTCCATTTGGATGGGCATGCTCTTTGACGCCGAGAGCGGCGAGCACTGGTTCTCCCCTGCTCACGACGTGCACGTGCTCGAGGGCGTTGCCGCCGGCGACGCTTTCAATGCCGGCCTCGTCCATGCCCTCATCAACGACTTTGCCCCGCAGGACGCCGTCAACTACGCCATCGCCGCCTCGATCCTCAAGCTCACCATCAAGGGCGATTCCAACCTGGTGACCGCAGACGAGATCGCAGCCGTGGCATCCGCCGCCGACGGTGGCACCCGCGTCGCGCGCTAAGCCGTCCCCATTCCGCGGGCCGCAGCTTTTTATACCCATACCTCTGCAGCCCGCTCCCCGATTCCTCCGGCCAGGTAGAACCACTTAGTCCCATTCCGGTTTTGTCTGGCATTCCTTCACGACTGGCCTCGTAGCCGGTTCCGAAATTGCTTGTGACCCAAGCAGTGCCTCCGATAACCAATCCGGAACCGGCTCATGGCCAATCTTCTTTGGCAATCACGCGCCCGTGCGCGCCTCACATCGAAAGGAACGCTATGTTCGATCAGTTCTACACCACGCTTGAATCCCTGGGCATCGTGCCGGTCGTCGTGCTCGACAAGGTCGAGGACGCCGCACCGCTCGCCCATGCCCTTATGGCAGCCGGCATGAAGTCCGCCGAGGTCACCTTCCGCACTGCCTGCGCCGCCGAGTGCATCGCCGCTATGGCCGAGGCCGAACCCGAGATGTGCGTCGGCGCCGGCACTGTCCTGACCGTCGAGCAGGTTGAGCAGGCCCGCACCGCCGGTGCCAAGTTCATCGTCTCGCCGGGTTACAACGAGGACGTCGTGAAGCACTGCATCGACATCGACCTGCCCGTCCTTCCCGGCACCGTGACCCCCTCCGAGGTCACTGCTGCCGAGAATCTGGGGCTCAAGGTCACCAAATTCTTCCCCGCGGCTCAGTATGGCGGCCTCAACACCATCAAGGCCCTCGCTGCTCCGTTTGTCGGCCATCGCTTTATGCCCACCGGCGGCGTGAACACTGCCAACGTCGAGGAGTACCTGAGCTCCTCCGCCATCATCGCCTGCGGTGGCACCTGGATGGTCAAGCCCGCCCTGTTCGCCGACGGCGACTTCTCCAAGGTCGAGCAGATTGCCCGCGAGGCCATGGACGTCGTCAAGAAGGTCCGCGGCTAGGTTTAGCTCTCTATCGTGAAAGGGGGCGTGCCCTAGACCTCGCCCCCTTTCTCTTAAAGCGGCTCGGAAGCGCGCCGTTTCCGTCACGAACAAGAACCAAAACCGTCTTGTATGCTGATAGAACGTGACGGAAGCGACACGCCCCCGAGCCGCTTTGCTTTCCCGGCCAATCAGCCGGCTCAACATAATCCAGTCCACCAAAACAGCTGCGGCGCCGTCTGGAGGAATGGACCCTTGCTTCCGGTCTTTTCCTCCAAGCGGCGCCGCAGCTTTTTCATGCCCCGATGTGTCCCAGCACTTGCGGTGAAATAGGGACTGTTTACGCCGTCAGGGCCGCAAAACAATCCTTATTTCACCGCAACTAATGTGGGGGGCGAGTTAGATGGCCGAGTCTTTGGACAGCTCAAAATAGTCGGGATGCAAGGCGATAACCGGGCCCTGCTCCTCGGGCATTAGATGCAAATGCGTCTCTGCCAGATAGCTCGCCGTGTCGGTATCGCCCTTCTTAATGGCCTCAAGAATCCGGCGATGTTGCCCACGGATCGGCTCCCAGTCCAGATCCTGCGACACCATACGCAACCAGTTGTATCGCTCGAAATGCGTGTTGACGCTCTTCATCCAATCCCACAACATGTGGCGGCCGGCAATCTCAAAACATGTCTCATGAAACAGGTTGTCCAGATCAAAAAAGCGACGCGTTTCGCTGTGGTCGAGCGACTCGGACTCGGCAAGAATCTGCTCGAGCCGATGCTTTTGCTCGGGCGTAGCGGCCGAACAGCATTTAATGAGCACACTTCTCTCGAGTTTCTCGCGCAAGAAACAGGCATTCTCGGCGCGCTCCATGCTGATTTTTGAGACATAGGTGCCGCTTTTGGGACGAGTTTCCACCAGCTCCTGCTCACGCAGGCGCACAAAAGACTCGCGAATGGGCGTGCGCCCGATTCCCGTCTCCTTTTCCAGACCAATCGCCGAAAGACGTGTGCCGGGTTTGAGCTCGGCATAGATGATCTTGGAGCGCAATGCGTTGTATGCCTGATCTTGCAGGCTCTGATAAAGCTGATGTTGTTCCATAAAGCCCTCGGATGAAGCTCACAGTTTGTCGAATTTCACCACGTAATACTATCGCATCCCCCATACCCTCAGTTGCGGTGAAATAAGGGCCGCTGGCACCCATGCACAACTTAGGCGGCTTTGACGTGACCAGACGTGACCACCGCTATCTCGGCGCTGATCTTAGGCAACGTCGCCGGCATCGCCAGTAAGTTGTTCACCCGGCACTTTGCGCGCGCCGCGTTTGAAAAGTAGCACTACGCGCGGGGCCAACGGGCAGCCCGTGCCCACTTGTCTCTCGAGCTTGCCCTCCTCGATCAGGACAATCGAGCCGCCCGCGCAGCAGTGCGAGTTCACCGTTTACCTTTTAAAAGTGAACGTTCACCTATTTTTCGGAGAATGGGAGGGTTTATTACCCTACTTCACATATACTGAGCTTGTACGAAAAGCAAGACTTATATAGATGAACGTTTCTTTTGGAAGGATTACTATGTCTGATCTTATGGACAGCTTCCGCCTGGACGGCAAGGTCGCGCTCGTGACCGGCGCCACCTATGGCATCGGCATGGCCATGGCCGAGGCACTCGGCGAAGCCGGCGCCAGGGTCGCCTTTAACGCCCGTCACGCCGACAAGGTCGCCGAGGCCGAGAAGCACTACCGCGAGCTGGGCTTTGATGCTCACGGCTATGTTGCCGACGTCACCGACGAGGCCGTCGTCGCCGAGCTCATCGCCAAGATCGAGGCCGATTTTGGCACCACGCCCGACATTCTGGTCAACAACGCCGGCGTCATCCAGCGCACCCCGATGCTCGACATGAGCGCCGAGGACTTCCGTCGCGTCGTCGACATCGACCTCAATGCCCCGTTTATCGTGTCCAAGGCCTGCCTGCCGGGCATGATCGCCAAGGGTCACGGCAAGATCATCAATATCTGCTCCATGATGAGCGAGCTGGGCCGCGAAACCATCGCTGGCTACGCCGCCGCCAAGGGCGGACTCAAGATGCTCACCAAGAACATCTGCTCCGAGTTTGGCGAGGCCAATATCCAGTGCAATGGCATTGGGCCCGGCTACATCGCCACGCCGCAAACCGCGCCGCTGCGCGAGACGCAGCCTGACGGCAGCCGCCATCCGTTTGACCAGTTCATCATCGCCAAGACGCCGGCAGCCCGTTGGGGCACGCCCGAGGACCTGAAGGGCCCCGCCGTGTTCCTGGCTTCCGATGCATCGAACTTCGTCAACGGGCACATTCTGTACGTGGACGGCGGCATACTCGCCTACATCGGCAAGCAACCGCAGTAAGAAAACTGAAAAACTGAAAGGTTAACTCAAATGAAGATCGCTCTGATTAATGAGAATTCTCAGAACTCCAAGAACCCCATGATCGAGGCTGCCCTTAAGAAGGTTGTCGAGCCCATGGGGCACACCGTCTTTAACTATGGCATGTATGCCGACGCCGACTCCAAGCCCCTCACCTACGTGCAGAACGGCATCCTTGCCGCCGTGCTGCTCAACTCCGGCGCTGCTGACTACGTCGTGACCGGTTGCGGCACCGGCGAGGGCGCCATGCTCGCCTGCAACTCCTTCCCCGGCGTGCTGTGCGGCCATGTTGCCGACCCGCTGGATGCCTATACCTTTGCCCAGGTCAACGATGGCAACGCCGTCGCCATGCCCTTCGCGCTCAAGAACGGCTGGGGCCAGGAGCTCAACCTCGAGTACACCTTCGAGAAGCTCTTTGGCTTTGGTTCGGGTAACGGCTACCCCGCCGAGCGCGTTGAGCCCGAGCAGCGCAACAAGAAGATCCTCGATGGCGTGCGCGCTGTGACCATGCGTCCGCTCGTCGACGTCCTGGGCGAGATCGATCAGGACCTGGTAAAGGGCGCACTTGCCGGCGAGCACTTCCAGGAGTACTTCTTTGCCAACGCCACCGACGAGGCCATCATCGCCAAGGTCAAGGAGCTCTTGGGGCTGTAGTAAGGCCCACGGGGCGCACCGCCCCCCCCCAACAAGCCGCCAGACAAAAGGCGCCGCGACAATCTATGTGTCGCGGCGCCTTATTTGATTGGCTATCGCTTGAGCCACCGCAAGGCGGCCGCTCCCCTATTTGCCAAGAGCCTACAGCTCGCAGGCGACCTTGTAGCCATCGCCGATGGCGTCGCGGATGTTGCCGCACTTCTGGGCATCGCCCAGCACGTGGGTGGCAACGCCGGCAGCGGTAAGGTCGTCGGCCAGCTTGGTGTTGGGACGATAGCCCATGGCAAGCACCAGCGTATCGGCATCGGCGATGGTGTGGACCTCGCCGTCCTTTTCGTAGCTGATGGCGTCCTCGGTGATTTCGGTCACCTTGGCCTCGGTCAGCACATGGACGCCCTTGGAGAGCATGCGCGTGATGAGCACCGCGCGACCGGCACCGCCCTCGTTGGCGGCAAGCGTCTTGGTCATCTCGATAACGGTGACATCGCGATTGGCCGGCGAAAGGTCGTTGACCAACGGGGCCAGGTAATCGGCCGTCTCGCAGCCAACGGTGCCGCCGCCCACAATGACGATCTTCTTACCCGGGAAAGCCTTGCCACCCAGCAGGTCGTCAGCCGTCATAACCTGCTTAAAGCCCTGCATAAAGGCCGGGGCGATGGGCTCGGCGCCATAAGCCAGGACAACCTCGTAACCCGCGTAGTCGCGCTGAATGTCCTCGGCCGAGAGCTCGGTGCCAAAGACGCACGTGACGCCTGCCTCGGCCAGGCGACGGTACTGATACTTGATCACGCGGGTGAGCTCCTGCTTTGCCGGCGGAACGGCCGCGATGCGCATCTCGCCACCCGGCTCGTCCTGCTTGTCCACGAGCACCACGTTATGGCCGCGCTTGGCGGCAATGTAGGCTGCCTCCATGCCCGCAGGACCAGCGCCCACAACCAGTACGTTCTTGGCCTCGGCGGCAGGCTCGTAGCCGGCCTCGTCGCGTTCCACGTCCGGGTTGACGGTGCAGGAGATGCGCTTGCCAAACATGATGCCGTTCAGGCAGCGCAGGCAACCGATGCAGGGACGGATATCATCGGCATTGCCGGCAGCGGCCTTGTTGCAGAACTCGGCATCGCACAGATTGGCGCGGCCCATCATGCAGATGTCGGCAGCGCCGTCCTCGATCAGCTCCTCGGCGATCCATGCCTCGTTAATGCGGCCGACCGTGGCGACGGGAATGTTCACATGCTTTTTGATCTCGCGCGAGCAGGCGGCGTGCGAGGCCTGCTGCGTACCGGCGGCGGGAATCGCGGAGCCGCGCTTGATGGTAGTGCCGCCCGACACGTGGATCATGTCGACGCCAGCCTTCTCCAGGCGACGCGAGACGTAGATCATGTCGTTGAGGGTCAGGCCGCCATCGGTGTACTCATCGCCCGAAATGCGGACGTCGATGATAAAGTCCTTGCCGCAGCGCTCGCGAATCTCGGCGATGACTTCGAGCAGGAAGCGCATGCGGGCGTCGAGCGAGCCGCCGTACTCGTCGGTGCGCTTGTTGTAGAGCGGGGTCAAAAAGCCGCCGAGCATGCCGTGGGCGTGCGCCGCGTGGACCTCGACGCCATCGACGCCAGCCTTTTGCATACGCACGGCGGCGTCGCCAAACTGGTGCGTGAGCTCGTGGATCTCGTCGACCGTGATGGGGCGCGGTGCCTCGCGGGCGTAAGACGGGCCCACAAAGGACGGAGCGATCAGGCGAGGCGTGCCCGGAATGTTAAAGGCCATGTAGGCGGGGTGGAAGAGCTGCGGCATGATCTTGCAGCCGTACTCGTGGACGGCCGCGGCGAGCTTTTCCCAGCCGGGGATAAACGTGTCGTCGTAGCAGCACATGTCACCCGGCAGATAGGTATAGGTGGGCTCGACCGTCACGACCTCGGTGATGATGAGGCCCACGCCGCCCTTGGCGCGGGCGCGGTAATGATCGACCAAGTCGTCAGTCACATAGCCATGATCGGCCAGGTTGGTGGACACCGGCGGCATAAAGACGCGGTTCTTGACCTCGGTCGTACCGACCTTGATCGGGCTAAAGAGCATCGGGTAGGCGGAGGACTCCATGCAGGTTTCCTTTCGTTTGAGCCGCTCGGCGGCAGTTGCTAACGTACTTATCGTATCAGCAACTGCGCTGTACCCGACCGTACACGCTCCCCCGGCTTTTACTCAGCCCACAAAAAGTTGCGGTGGAATACGGAGTAGATAAGGCCTTTGACAGCCAAAACAGTCCGTATTCCACCGCAACTGATGGGCGGGGTGGGTTAGAGGCCCAGATAGCTGGTCATGCCTTCGACGGCGAGCTTGGCGCCGGCTACGGCATGGACCACGGTGAGCGGGCCGTTGACCACGTCGCCGGCGGCAAAGACGCCCGGCACGGTGGTCATGCCGCACTCATCGACCGAAAGAAGACCGCGATGGTCGGTCTCCAGACCGCCCGTCGTAAGCACCAGCTTGTCCTTAGGCACTTGCGAGGCCGCAATCACAACCGTGTCGGCGGGCACATGGTCAAGTTCTTCCTCGTAGTCCACCACGTTGTCGTCCTCGTCAAAGATAGCCGTCTCGAACACCGGACCGTTATCGTCGATGGCGCAGATCGCCTTGCCGCGCACGATCTCGGCACCGTCAAGCTCGGTCAGCTCCACCTCGTCATCGATGGCCGAGATATGGCGCGATCGGGCATACACGGTAACCTTGCGAGCGCCCGAGCGCAGAGCCGTGCGGGCAACATCCATGGCCACGTTGCCGGCGCCGATAACCGCCACGTTCTGACCGATCGCCACACTCGTGGGATCGACCAGGTAATCGATACCAAACAGTACGTTGCCACGCGACTCGCCGGGAATACCCAGCTTGCGGGCGCGCCAGGTACCGGTACCGACAAAGACCGCATCGTAGCCGTCGCGCAGCAGGTCGTCGATATGCAGCGCACCACCGATGGTGGTCGAGGGACGGACGCGCACGCCAAGCGAGCACATCACGTGACGGTACTTTTGCACGAGAGCACGGGGCAGGCGAAACTCGGGGATGCCGTACTCCAGCACACCGCCGATCTCGGGGCGCTGTTCAAACACCGTGACGGCACAGCCCAGCTGGGCCATCTTAATGGCCACGGTAATGCCGGCAGGACCGGAACCGACCACGGCAACCTGCTTGCCGCACGACGGCGCGGGCTTCCACTCCTTACGGTCCAAATATGCCGTCGAGATATAGTTCTCGATACTCGAAAAATGCACCGGTGCGCCCTTGCGGCCCTGAATGCACGCGCCCTCGCACTGGCCCGAATGGTTGCAGATCATGGAGCAGACCGCGCTCATGGGGTTGTTCTGGAACAGCAGCTCACCTGCCTCTTCCAGACGACGCTGCTTGAACAAGTCAATGACCTGCGGAATAGGCGTCTGCACCGGGCAGCCTTTAAGCTGGCAGAACGCCCTTTTGCAACCTAGGCAACGATTCGCCTCTTCGACAATGTGGATAGCCACGCAACTCCCCTTTTTGATGTAATCCAATGAGGCGACGATAAAAACCCTTCACCGCCGCCCCCAGTCAAGCAAACTCAATATGCCGCCACGGCAAAAGCCAATGCTATATCTCGCGATGCGGAGCCCCGCAGCGAGCGGACATGCGCTCGAGTGTCGCCAGGCAGCTAGCCGCCGTCGCCGGCACGCTGTTCTCGACCACACAAGGAATCCCCGAACAGGCGGCAGCCGCCCAGGCCACCACGGGCTCAAAGTCATAGCGGCCCGTCTCGCCCACGCCGTGGCACACCAGGCGAGAACCCGTACCATCGCACCAGCCGGCTTCGTCCTCGTTGTCGACGACCTCAAAATCCTTGGCGTGCAGCACACGAATCTTACTGCCGCATAAGTAGAGCATACGCGCGGTGATTTCCTGCGCCTCGCCAACGACGCTGGGATGCAGCAGCGACACCGGGTCGTAGATCACGCCGAGCGCCGGGCTCGGGACGCGCTCCAGCACCTCACGGCAGCGATCTGGCGTGTTGACCGTCTCGTTCCAGCCGGGCTCGATCAGTATTTGCCCACCCACGGCCTCGGCGCACTCGCAGACGCGCGCGAGTCCATCCATAAACGCATCGAGTGCCTCGTCGGTCATACGGTCGTCAGCAACGCAGTTCTGCGCATTGGGACGACCGGTCTCGGTGCCAACCGGACAGCCGCCGAGCATCTGAGCAAAGTTCAAGCACGCCTCGTACTCGGCATAGGTATCCACCAGCTGATTCTGATCGGGCGTTGCCAGGTTTTTATAGCAGCCGAGCACCGCCACCTGCACGCCGTTGGTGTCGAGCACCTCGCGCAGATGGTCGGCGAGTTCGTGCGTAAGGCCGGAACGGTTAATGCCAAAGGACTTGTAGAGTACTTTGCTCGGCAGTTGGATGCACGAGAAACCCAGTTTGCCTGCCATGCGAATGCGCTCCTCCACCGTGCCCTCGGGCAGGTCGTGCAGGCGCACACCGACGCTCAGCGCGCCTTTCGACTGCGCCATGCCTAGGCCTCCTTGCACGCATTGATGCCCGGCGTGTAGCCGCCAAACGGGTCGTCGATGGAGCAGACGCCCGAGGGGGCGAGCGGATCGCGCTTACCGGCCAACTTGTCATGATGCATGGTCTCGATATAGGCGAGCACCAGCGGCGCCACGCCCTTCGCGTCGTTTTTGACGACGGGCTCACTCATGTAGTAGCCAAACGTGCCCTCGCGGTGCGCGGTGTTGCCAAGGCCCGCCACCAGACAGATATTGTCAAGCGCCAACTGTCCATCGCGCTCGGACAGGCACGTGTCGCAGATGCCGTCAAACGCACGGCGGCCGTACTGGTAGTAGCGCTCGCCCAGCACGCCCAGGCGCACGCCCTTCATGATGGCGTTGGCGAAGATGGCGCTGCCCGACTCCTCCAGATAGTTGGGGGCGATATTGGGCAGGTTGATGACCTGGTGCCACATGCCGGTCTTCTCGTCCTGATACGGCAGCATGGCGTCGATCAGGTCGTGGAACATCTTGCGGATCTCGTCCTTCTCGGCCGACATCGAGGGCGGCATGAGCTCCCAGGTATCGATGAGCGCCATGGCGAACCAGCCCTCGGCGCGCAGCCAGAAGTTGGCCGAAAGGCCGGTGACGGGATCGCACCAGAACTGCTTGCGGCTCGCGTCGTAGGCGTGATAGTACAGGCCGTTGAGGGGGTTGCGCATCAGGTCGTGCACCACCTGGAACATATGGAAGCTATCCGAGCAGGCACGGCGGTTGTGGAAGCTCAGCTCGTACTGCATGTAGAACGGCTGCGCCATGTACATGCCGTCGAGCCAGATCTGGTTGGGGTAGACGGCTTTGTGCCAAAACACACCCTCTTTGGTACGCGGCTGGGTCTCGAGCTGACGGTAGATGGTATCCATGGCGACACGGTACTTGGGCTTGCCCACCAGGTCATAGAGTTTGTAGAGGGTTTTGCCCGCGTTGACGTTGTCGAGGTTGTACTCCTGGGGATCGTAATGCTTGATGGTGCCGTCATCCTGGACAAAGAAGTCGATATAGTCGTCGGCGAAGGTCAGGTAACGCTGCTCGCCGGTGATCTCGTACAGCTCGATGAGCGCCTTGATCATGCAGCCGTCAATGTAATTCCAGGTGTTCTCCTTGCCGGCGCGAAGCTTTTCGATATTCCAGGCCGGCGCCTGAGGCGTAGAGGTCTCGATCAACTGCTCGATATAACGGTCCAGAATCTGATTGCAACCCATTGCTGTCCCCTCTGACGTTATTGATGGGTGAACGTTTCCCCTAGTGTAACGCGAACGGGGATTATAGGGTGAACGTTAACCCTATAATCCCCGTGAACGGCAAACTTTTAACGGCAAACGGCGGTGAGGCCCGCAGCGATGCGATGCGCCAGGCGCTCATAGCCGGCAGGGCTGTAATGCAGACCGTCCGGCATGTAGAGCTCGCGGTGCTCCGGCAAAAACGGGCTGATGCCGCTTTGCGCATACAGGTCGATCACCGGCACCGAGTAGCGATCGCAGACCTCCAGCATCGCGCGCACATAGGCGTCTTGCGTCAGGCCCAGATGGTTGGCCTCGTTGCTTGCCGGAATATCCTTCTCGTGTTTGCCGCTCGTCTTGCACGGCGTCATAAACACCAGCTTTGCCTGAGGCGAGCGCGCCGTGATGGTGCGGATCAGGTAGTCGAGCGCACCGTAGAACTCGTGCACGTCCGTGCTGCCCAGCTCTCCCAGCGGCACGTTACGGCTAAAGTCGTTAACGCCGCCAAAGACGATGCAGATATCTGCCGTGTGATCGATGCCGTCCAAGCGCTCGACAAACGAATCGGTACGGTCGGCCTTGACGGCAATACGCGAACCCTTAATACCAAAGTTCTCGATCGTAGCGCCGCCCAGCAGCGCACCCAGGTGCGAAGTCCAGGAGATATCGTTGCCTCCCCCGCCGCATCCGTTATCGCCCCAGGTGGTCGAATCGCCAAAGCAGCAGATGGTCGATTCGCTCAAGTTTTTCGTTTCCATATTCTTCTCCTCACCCGCACACCGGCGGTCATACAGGTACATACCGTTCATTCGCAACATCCGAGGGGCTATGCGTGGGCGCATTCCGCAACTTGCGAATCGAGCCATTCGATATCCTCGGCAAGATGCGCCACGCCAAGATGGTGTCCACCCGGACACACCTCGTGCAGAAGGTTTTCGTCCTTGCCCAGCAGCGCGTAGGCGTCGCGAACGATATCGAGCTGCTCGTCTACGTTCGCAAGCCCGCGGGCGCCGTTGAGATGGTCTTTCTCGCAGCTCTGAACCAAGAGCGGCCGTGGCGCGACAAGCGATGCAATGTCGCCCATGTCGAGCAGACGCCAGAGTCCAGGCGTGTAATTGCAGCTGCAATTGCCGTTGAGGTGCAGTAGCGAATCATCAACGCCGTACAGATAGCCCGAGACAAACGCCTTGCGCACGCGCGGGTCGAGTGCGGACAGGTACAACGTCATGTAACCGCCGCCCGAAAAACCAAAGCAGCCCAGGTCGTCCATGGCAATGTCACCGCGTGTCTCCAAGTAATCAATCAAGCGCATGTTGTCCCAGGCGTTGAGGCCCGCGACCGTAAGACCCAGCGGCTCGGCCATACGTGCTTGATTCAGACACGTACCGCGCAGGTAGCTGTTCTCGTCGTCGCCCTGACCCTTCCAGTCACGACGGTATCCCCAACCACGCGCATCGGGGCAGACGGTCACATAACCCATGCGCGCCAAACGCAAACCGTAGTCGTAATTGAACTTACGCACGGCATCGTCGACCGCCGGCACGCCCGCAACGCCGGCTATGCTTGCAGCACCCGCCCCCTGGTGACCATGTGGGCAGATATAGCAACGCTTGAGTCCCCGCTCGTCAAGCTTGGGGCGGGACGGCTCCAACAGGTAAAACGGCATCCACACATCGTGCTCAACCTGCAACACCGCATGAGTACGCACGATGCTGCCGGCAACCCGCACGCGATTGAGCTCACGAATCTCAATCGGGGCGCGGTCCATAAGCGAAAGACCCAAAATATCGTACAGACGAGTCCTGGTCGCAGCCTTCCATGCCTCAAAGTCTGTGGGAGTCTTGCCCGTAAATGCGGCCGAGCGCCCCTCGCGCTTCAGTCGGGCGCGCAGCGCAGGTTCGTCCTCGTAGTACGTCTCGATGTGCACGGTGCGGCCATTGGCAGATAGCCCGGCCGTCTCTACCGCATCACCGTCGCCGCCCTCGGGATCCCAACCATCCGTGCCGGCAAGCACTCGGTCACGCGCATAGCGTTCGGAATCCTGACCGGTCAGGCAATGCGCCCACGGCACCCAAGCGGCAGTATCACCCGCCGGGCCAAACAGGGCACCGCCGGCATACAGGGTGCCGTCATGTGCCGCTGGCTTATTCCAATCCCACCAGCCCTCGAGTGAAATATGGGGGCCCAGCCAGCATTCGAGCAAAACGGTCTGGGCCCACTCGCGCCATGGACGACCCAGATAGACCGATCCGGGGGCAATGCCCTCATCGGCTGTAAACGAACAGCCATGAAACACAAATCCGTACGGCTCGCCCTGAGGCGTGGAGACTGCCGTTACATACCCGTTGACATCCATATCGCGGTTGAGCGAGCGAATCTCACACCCCTCAAAGTAGGCACGCGCGCCGCCAAAGATAAAGTCGACATCGCCCTCGATCCGGCAACGTCGAAAATACTGCCGCCCCACGCGGCGCGGGGCGAACTGCTTGGGGCCTATAAAGCCGCCCGGCTTGGCCTCGCGCAGCGGCAGCGGCCCCAAAAAGAGCGTGTCCTGGTGTCCCTTAATGCAGCAGGCATCGACAACCAGGCGGTCACCATCGGCATACAGGGCAATCGCCTGACCGACCTCGCGCCCATCACCGGCGTTGTTTTCGATTGTTAGACCCGCAAGCGTCACGTCGTCGGCATCGACCAGCACCGTGTACGTACGGAAGGTGCCGAGTCTTCCATCCTGGCCGCTACCATCTTCCGAAGGCATCTTGGCACCCAGGCCTCCCACGATACGCACGCTGTCGGCCGTCTCGCCCTCGAGCGTCACATGCGGACGACGAATTTCGACCCGTTCGCGGTACTCACCCGGCGCCACCAGCACGCGCACCGGCACGGTCACATCGGGCACACACCGCTCCGCCGCCTCGAGCGCCGCCGAAATGCTGCGATACGCGCCTTCGCGTTCGAGCGATACCTCAAAGAGCTGCTCTTTACCACTCATCTGTCATTACGCTTTCTGTCACAGAACACCCACCATGCAATGCCGGCACCTATAGATTGCGTGCGACAGCCGGGCAGACCCGACCGTCGCACGCCTCAACATGCCGTATTCACTTGTGCAGGAGCACTACCCTACGCGCGGATAACCTTGTCGACGTTTTGCAGCTGCAGCTCGTCGCCATCCTGACCCTCGATGCGCACGTTCTGCAGGTCGAGGACTTTCACGTTCTGCGCGATGATGCCCTGGCGCACCATGGGCTCCACGCCGCAGGCCATGGCCGGCACAAAGGGCTCGGCATCGGCGGCAAAGGTCACATGGACATCCTGGAACGTCAGGCGCGTCACCTTGCTCTCGGGAAGGCCCGTGATATAGGCCGCGGCCGCATGGCAGTTGGTGGCCTCGATATCGCAAAACGTCGTGGCGCCAAAGCCGGGCGTACGGTCGTCGACGGGCAGCGCCTCGCGAGACTGCACGTAGTCGGTCTTGCCGTCCTTGTCGCAGAAGTAGAACGAGTTGACCACGAAGGGCGTAAGCACCTTATCCATGCGAATGTGCTCGAAGGTGATGCCCTCGTTGACGGCGTCCTTGCCGCGTCCGCGGCGTGTCTTGACGCGCAGGCCGCGGTCGGTGCGCTCAAAGAGGCACTTGCTCACGGTGAGGTCCTTGATGCCGCCGGCGGCCTCGGATCCCAGCACCACGGCGCCGTGGCCGTCGTGCATGTAGCAGTGCGAGATCAGCACGTCGTGCGTGGCGGGACGGAGCTCGGGTTCAATGCCCAGTTTGCCGCTCTTGATGGCGATGCAGTCGTCGCCCACCGAGAACTGACAGCCAAGGATGCGAACAAAACCGCAGCTCTCGGGATCGAAACCGTCGGTGTTGTGGGAGTTCTTGGGACCCTCGATGGACAGGCACAGGGCATCGACGTGCTCGCACAGAATGGGATGGATATTCCACGCCGGGCTGTTGCGCACGGTAAAGCCGGCAAGACTCACGTTTTCGCACTCGGACAGGAAGATCATGCGCGGGCGGGCGATCTCGCGGCCCTCCTCGGGACGGAAGATGTTCTTAAAGTCCTTGTTCCACCAGTTGTCCTCGGCAAAATCGGTCTGGCCGTCGATGGCGCCGCGGCCATAGATGCACACGTCGTGCACGCTCAGGCCCGTAAAGGTCGAACAGTAGGTCGAGAAGCTCTCGCCCTCCCAACGGCCCAGGGGCAGCATATCGGTGCCGGCGTACCCAGCCCCCTCGTCACCCGTGACCGTGCCCGGAATGTAGGCAAGCGCGGCGCGGTCGTGGCGGGCCAGCAGCACCGCGCCCTCGGCGAGCTCGATGTTGATATTGCTCTTAAGGAAGAGGGACTTGATGCGGTAGTTGCCGGCGGGGATCAGCACGCGCCCGCCCTTGGGGCAGGCCATGATGGCAGCCTGAATGTTGGTGGTGTCATCGTGCTCGGCATCGCCCTTGGCTCCGCAGTCGCGAACGTTGATGGTAAAGGGCTCCGCCGGCGTGGTGACGCCTACGCTCAACTCGCGCTCGCCGCAGACAAAGCGGATCAGGTTGCGCTTGCCGGGAGTCAGGCCATCGACATAGGTCTCGACCGTATTCGTGGTACCGGCGGGCTCATCGTTGACAAAGATCTCCCACGTATCGGCACAGGTAAAGTAGCCGCCATCGTCGAGCTCGATAACGGCCGCGCGGGCATTGCGCCAGATAACGTTCGTCTCCATGGGTCTCTCCCTCAAATGTAATCAGAAGTTCATACTAGTCGTTTTTAAAAAAGGGCCGTACCCGCCGGTGGATCTCCGGTGGCACGGCCCTGTGGTTTGGACGATGCGCCTGCCCTACTCGGCGGGAATTACGCTGCCGTCCTGGAAGCCAACATTGTTGTGGGCGAAGCAGTCCTCGTACTTAAAGCCGGAGAGCTCCTCGCAAAGCGCCTTGACCTCGGGCTTGACGTCGGCCATCTTGCCACCCTCCTTGACACGGTGGATCTCGTCGCAAAGGATGTCGCACTGCTCCTTGTCAATCTTGATGCCGCGGGCAAGGACGGCCGCGAGCAGGAAGAAGCCGGCGCAGCCGATGAGCATGTAGCCGCAAATGTACAGAGGCACGGTGGCGGGCTGGGTCACGGCGTCGCTGTTGCCGGCGGTCTGAATGAAGCCGGAGGCAGCAAGGACGATAGCCCATACGTTGACGGCAACAGCCTGGGCGATCTGCTGGCAGAGCTGCTGTGCGGAGCTGTAGATGCCCTCGCGACGACGCAGGGTGATGAGCTCATCGACATCGGGGATGTAGTTGAGCAGAACATCGGGCAGATACTGGAAGCCAACGTAGAAGAACTTCCAGATGGCGAAGATGATGGGGTAGGCGATCATGGCGATGGCGACCGTGGAGGTGCCGTTGATCTGACCAAAGGCGAAGTAGTTGTAGGCGATGATGCACGCGGCGCAACCGACGTTTGCCAGGTACCAAGACTTGTGGAAGCCCTTCTTGGCCATGAGGGCGACCCAGATGGCGGTGCAGACGATAGCGACGACCTTGCCGGGCATCTCCATCACGGACTCGTAGGACTTAGGAATCTGCAGACAGTAGACGATGAAGAAGGACAGGCACGCAGACCAGCAGGCAGCGGCGAGCTTCGTGGAGACCTGCGCATACAGGACCTTGCGGAAGGACTTGTTGCGGAAGGTAGAGATAACGTCGATGAAAAACTTCTTGATACCCTCGCCGACGCTCTCGATCTTCTCCTGAGCGACCTCCTCGGGGGTGTGCTCCCACGTGGACAGGTACACGCAGAGCAGCGAGATTGCCATGACCGAAGCGTTAATCGTAGCAATAATGAAGTAGCTGAACGGGTTGGTCTCGCCGAAGGTGCCAAAGCCAAAGCCGACGAGTGCTGCCATCAGGAAGCCGGCGGCGTTACCAAAGAGGTGCTTGTAGCCGGTGAGGTACGTACGCTCCTTGAAGTCATCGGTCATCTCGATGGTAAGCGGCGACAGGTTGGCGGTGCAGAACGTGTACGCGACGTTGTAGATCAGGTACAACACAAAGTAGTACGGGAAACCAAACGGCGTAGCCACAAAGATGAGCGGCTCGGCGACCATCATCGGGATAGCCAGCAAGATCCAGAAACGGCGGCGGCCAAAGATGCGGCCGATCTTGGTAGCGTAGAAGTTATCGGCCACAAAGCCCATGAGCGGGCACAGAATGGCGTTGAGATAGATGGCGAACGAGCTGATCAGCGCAGCCTCGCCTGCGGACAGACCGCACTCCGTGGACAGGAACAGCACCATGTAGCTGTGCGTAAAGCTCAGGGCACCGGAGTTGAGCATGCCGCCCATACCAAAGCCCAAGCGCGTCCAAAATGTGATCTTGCGCTTTTTACCGATCTTGTTAGTCATCGAGCTCCCTCTCTTTTCTCGATTGTCTTGTAACAAGACATTGGAGTCCATACCGATGTCTGTCTGCATATCGCCCACTCGTAGGGTGAACGTTTAGCTAGATTATGCGCGATTGCATATGATAGGTGAACGTTCACTTGTATATTATCCTTGAACGGTCGTTTTTTGCCGTTAAACGGATATCTGACTTGAAAAAAATCACGATTACATGGGTATTGAGTGGGTTTAAATTTGAGGTCGATTAGGTGAACGTTTATTGTTTTCGCCGCTCCCGTACCCTCAGGAAGACACGCCCGAACAGACAGAACAAACATGGCCCCGCCGGGAACACTCCCGACGGGGCCATGGTCAATAGCGCCCTATGCGAACCCATTTACCGCTACAGGCAGACGCCATCCTTCCAAATGCTGATCTCGTGGCAGCCGCGACGCTCGGCACTCGTAAGCTTGCCGCTCGCCGTGTCCAGCACCATCTGATACAGGTCGTCGGCAGCCTCATCGAGCGTGCGCTCGCCCGTAGCCACCACGCCGGCGTTAAAGTCCATCCAGTTGGCCTTGTGGTCGCACAGACGCTGGTTGGTGAACACCTTGAGCGTAGGCGCTGGTGCGCCAAACGGCGTGCCGCGGCCGGTCGAGAACAGGATTACGTGGCAGCCGGCAGCCGTCAGGGCCGTGGTGGATACCATGTCGTTACCCGGGCCGCACAGCATGTTCAGGCCATGCTTGGTAGCCTGACCGGCATACGGCAGCACGTCGACGATGGGGGCAGATCCGCCCTTTTGCACGCAGCCGCAGCTCTTGTCCTCGAGCGTGGTAATGCCGCCGTCCTTGTTGCCGGGGCTCGGGTTCTCATAGACGACCTCGCCGTGGCTGATAAAGTAGTCCTTAAAGCCGTTGAGCATGTCGGCAGCTGCGTTAAAGACGTCCTGGCTCTCACAGCGATCGAGCAGAATGCTCTCCGCGCCAAACATCTCGGGAACCTCGGTGAGCACCGACGTGCCGCCGCGGGCGACAACCATATCGCTCACGCGACCGATCGTGGGGTTGGCGGTAATGCCCGAAAGACCGTCAGAGCCGCCGCACTTAAGGCCAATGACCAGCTCGGAGGCAGGAATGGGCTCACGCTTGGCCTGCTTGGCCAGGTCGGCAAGCTCGGACAGAATCTTGTGGCCCTCGACCTGCTCGTCGGCTACATCTTGGCAGGCGAGGAATCGAACGCGCTCGCGATCGAAGTCACCGAGCTCGTCGAGTACCTGCTGGTGCGTGCAGTTTTCGCAACCGAGGGACAGGAACAGCACACCCGCAGCGTTTGCGTGACGCGAGAGCGCCACCAGCAGACGGCGCGTCTGGGCATGGTCGGCACCGGTCTGCGAGCAGCCAAAGGGATGCGGGAAGTAGTAAACGCCCTCCAGCGAGCCCTCGACCAGATCCTGAGCCTGCTCGCACATGGCACGTGCGACCTCGTTGACGCAGCCGACCGTGGGGATGATCCACAGCTCGTTGCGCGTGGCGGCGCGGCCGTCAGCGCGGCGGAAACCCATAAAGGTCTCGGGCTCAACCGGCTCAACGACCGGATGCGTCGGGTTGTAAGCGTACTCGACCTCGCCCGAAAGGTTGGTCTTGACGTTATGCGTATGAAGCCACTGACCGGGCTGGATGTCGCCCGTCACGTGGCCGATAGGAAGACCGTACTTGACGACGTCCTCCCCCGCCGTAATGGCGCGCACGGCCATCTTGTGGCCCTGCGGAATATCCTCCGCGGCAACGACCTCGCCCACCCCGGGAACCGCGACGGCGGTGCCCTTGGCAAGCGGCGACAGCGCGACGATCACGTTGTCGGCCGGATTGATCTGGATAGTATTCATTACAAAGAGTCCTAACCCTACAGGTTGAGCAGAAGTCAGCGGGCGCCCGTCAGTTGCCCGGCGGGCGCACAGAAGGATTTAGGCCTGGGCGTTGGCAAATGCCTGCTTGGCGCCCTCGGCGCGCACAACGGCAAGCGCGTTGACGACAAACTCCTCAAGGCCGGCGATCTGCGTAAGGTCCTCGCCCCACATCTGCTCGTTGCTGAGCACATCGTGCACCAGCTCGGCATCGTCTGCACCGGCGTGGGCGGCGTAGAAATCGAGCACGAAGGCATCGTCCTGAGCGGTGTACTCGGTGCCGTCGGCGCGGCGCAGGTGCAGGCCGTCACCCTCGCGAGCAACGAGCTCCTGCGTATAGAAGGCAATGAGCGTAGCGAGGCTCGTCGCCAGGCACTTGGGCAGGCTGCCGGTCTCGGCAACATAGTCCTTGAGCGTGGGCAGGTCGCGAGCACGCCATTTGGCGGTTGAGTTGAGGCAAATGGAGAGCAGCGCGTGGTCGATAAACGGGTTGTCGAAGCGGTTCTCGACGGCGGCGGCAAAGGCCTTGCAGTCCTCGACATCCAGATCGGCGGCAAGCGTCGGGATGACCTCGTCGTAGAGCATGGTGTTCATGAAGCCACGGACGGTCTCGTCGTGCATGCAATCGCGCACGATGTCAAAGCCGGCAACCCAGGAGCCCGGAACAAAGGCAGTGTGGGCGCCGTTGAGGATGCGGACCTTGCGCTTCTTGTACGGGGTGACATCGGGGGTCACAAAGACGCCCGGCAGGCCGGCCTTCACGAAGGGAAGCTTCTCGGCAAGTGACTCGTCGCCCTGGATACCCCACATCTGGAAGGGCTCGCGCACGGCCAGGAAGGGATCCTCGTAGCCCAGGCGCTCGGCCACGGCAGCGGCCTCCTTGGGGTCGCGGATGCGGCCGGGGACGATAGTGTCGACGAGCGTGGTGCAGACGGTGCAGTCGTTGGCCATCCACTGCGAGAACTCGTCCTCCCAGCCCCAGTCGCTCACGTACTGGTTCATGATGCGCAGCAGCTCCTCGCCGTTGTGATCGATGAGTTCGCAGGCGAGCACGATGACGCCCGGCTTGCCGGCGGCCCAGCGGGTGTGGAGCACCTGGGCAAGCTTAGCGGGGAAGCTCGCGGGCGGCATGTCGTCGGCCTTGCAGGACGGATCGTAGGCAATGCCAGCCTCGGTGGTGTTGGAGACGATAATCTCCAAATCGTCGGAGACGGCGACCTCCATCATGGCGCGGTAGTCGTCCTCACGATACGGATTGAGGCAGCGGCTGCAGGCGCTGATCACACGGGACTCGTCGACCGTGTTGCCGCTCTCCTTGCCGCGCACCAGCACGGTGTACAGGTCATCCTGAGCGTTAATGCCGTCGGCAAAGCCAAAGGCACCGCTGATGGGCTGGACCATGACAACCTTGCCGTTCCAGCCGGTTGCCTCGTTGCCCATGTCAAAGAAGCGGTCGACGAAGGCGCGCAGGAAATTGCCCTCGCCAAACTGCAGAACCTTCTCGGGCGCGTCCTTGGGCAGCAGGTAGCCCTTGTAGCCGATCTTCTCGAGCGTCTCGTAGCTGATGTTCTCCATCGATGTCTCTCCTTAGATTGCTGTTAGCGTGCAGGCAAAACGGGGGCGCCGCGTGTGGCAACGGCGCTCCCGAGTTCGGTGTGATTCGATGCGGGTTTAGGCCTCGACGGCATCCAGGTCAAAGCCAAAGTAGCGGACCGCGTTGTTGTAGCTGATGTCGCGCACGATGGCTCCCAGCAGCTCCATGTCGGCGGGGTACTTGCCCTGCTCGACCCACTCGCCGATCACGCCGCACAGCACGCGACGGAAGTACTCGTGACGCGGGTAGGACAGGAAGGAGCGGGAATCGGTAAGCATGCCCACAAAGTTGCCCAGCACGCCCTCGTTAGCCAGAGCCGTAAGCTGCTCGCGCATACCGATCTCGTTGTCGTTGAACCACCAGGCAGAGCCGTTCTGGATCTTGCCGGCGGTCGGAGCCTCCTGGAAGCAGCCCATCACGGTATCGATCATGGTGTTGTCGATGGGGTTCAGGCTGTACAGGATGGTCTTGGGCAGACCCGTGGACTCCTGGATGGAGTTGAGGAAATCGGCCAGCTGGTCGGACGGCGTGTAGTTGGAGATGCAGTCGTAGCCGGTGTCGGGACCGAGCTTGGCGAACATAGCGCGGTTGTTGTCACGCTTGCAGCCAAAGTGCAGCTGCATGGCCCAGCCAAGGCGGACATACTCGCCGGCGACGAACTGCATAAAGGCCGTCTTGTACTTGAGGACCTCGTCCTCGGTAAGCGGCTCGGCGGCAAGGCCCTTGGCAAAGATAGTCTCGATCTCGTCGGCGGTAGCCGGAACGTACATAACGTAGTCGAGCGCGTGGTCGGAAGCGCGGCAGCCCAGCTCGTGGGCAACGTCGTAGCGCTTGGAGATGGCAGCCTTCATGCCCTCGAAGTCGCTGATCTCAACGCCAGCAACCTCGGAGAGATGCTTGCAGTAGTCGGCGAACTCCTGGCCACGCTCGATGCGCAGGGCGGCATCGGGGCGCATGGCGGGAACGACCTGAACGTCAAAACTGTCGTCGGCGGCAATCTTCTTGTGCCACTCAAAGCTGTCGGCGGGGTCGTCGGTAGTGCAGATCATGCGGACGTTGGACTGCTTGATCAGGTTGCGGCAGGTAAAGCTGGCCTCAGCGAGCTTGGCGTTGGCAAGGTCCCAGACCTCCTGAGCGGTTTTGCCGTTCAGGACGCCCTCGTAGCCAAAGTAACGCTTAAGCTCCAGGTGGCTCCACTCAAAGACGGGGTTGCCCACACAACGGCCCAGGGTCTCGGCCCACTTCTGGAACTTCTCGCGAGCAGGGGCATCGCCGGTAATGAAGCGCTCGTCGACGCCGTTGGCACGCATCAGGCGCCACTTGTAGTGGTCACCGCCCAGCCAAACCTCGGTGATGTTCTCAAAACGCTTGTCGTCCCAGATCTCCTTGGGAGAAATGTGGCAGTGGTAGTCAACGATGGGCATGCCCTCGGCAAAGTTGTGGAACAGCTCCTCACCGGTTTTGGTGCTCAGCAGGAAATCCTGATCGTCCATGAAGTTTTTCATCAAACAACCCCTTTGTTGGCGGAGCGGGCGCACGATGCGCTCGTTATCCTCTAGGTGAACGTTCACTATACTAATTCATTGCGACTTAAAAGGTGAACGTTCACCTAACCACCATGGGGTGAACGGTCGATTTTGTCCGTTCAACGGTTGTTGGAGCCGTGACACGCATGCATTGCGGATGGACTAACGTCCCCGAACACCGAACCTGGGCGTTTTTGCTCAGGTGGGTCATGTCTCGGCGTACATTTTTGGGAATATTCAGCATCGGGGCGTACTGCGCACCGTCCTCGACGCCCTATTTGATGCGCATATCGCGCCCGATCGGCATAAAAAAGTGCCTCCGATGGCGATTTACGCCATCGGAGGCACTTAAAACAGTCGTTCTGAGCCTCTTTCGGAACACGCCATTGCTGAATACTCCAAAAAATGCACGTCGCAAGAGGGGGTACCTGACCAAACGGCTAAATTCCCGCAAGCTCGCAGTAGCGGTCGACGTTGCTGGCAAACACCATCTCCACAGCACCCTTCTGCACGGGCTCCGCCGGAGTTTTACCCCACAGCAAATACTCGCCCAAGGTCTTGGCACCACGGTAGGCCAAGCTCACCGGGTCCTTATAGACGATATTGGTAAAAATGCCACGGCGTAAGGCCAGGGCGCTCTCGGGGAACAGGTCGTTGCCGATCACCATGACCTTGCCGGCCTTGCCGCTCGAAACAAGCGCGTCAGCGACCACCTCGGAACCAACGGCAAAAACGCTACAGATGAGCTCGGGAGCATCCGGCGCACTCAAGCGCTGCTCAAGCTCGCGCTCGAGCTGTTTGACTTGCGCATGGGCACCGGCAAGGTCCTCAACCCGCCATGGAATATCGTGCTCGCGCAGGTAATTATGAAAGGCGCGGGCGGTCAGATAGTGCGAGTCGGTATAAGGGTCGCCCGCCAACAGGAGCACGCGGGCGTCAGCCCCAGAAGCGTGGACCAGGTTAGCCGCCTGCTCTGCCATAAGACTGCCCGCCGCGGAATAGTCCGCCAGACTGGCACCCAGGCGATCGAGGTGCGGTCGGTCGCCGTCGACGAGCTCGATCGCCACACCCGCCTCGGCAATCTGCCTCAAGAGTTCGGTTGCGCGGTCATCGCCCGGAACATAGGCAAGCAGACCGTCAATCTTCTCGCCTACCTGCAGACGCTCATCAATCTGCTCGAGCGCATCGGCGTAGCCGCCCACGCCAAATTCTACGCGCTCAACCGTAATGCCCTGATCGATGACCTCCTGCTCAAAGCGGTTGCAGCCTTCCCAAAGGTAACGGAAAAAGTACGCCCCCTCGCGCGATGCGCGGGGCAGGCAAAACACCAGGTTGATATCCTTGCGCCGCAGGCTTGAGGCACTTGTGTTGCGATGGTAGCCCATGGCCTCGGCCTTGGCATTCACCTTGGCACGCACGGATTCGCTCACGCCGGCCTTGCCCGTCAAGGCCTTATGCACGGTATTGATGGAAACGCCAAGCTCGGCGGCTATGTCCTTCATGGTTACGCGAGCGCTCATGGGGTTACTCCGTTATAGATAAGTTGCCAATTAACAGTACAGGTAACGATACCCCAAAATCACTCTTCAACTCGCCGCGCTCTCCCCCAAATGTGCAAAGCGCCCCGCGAACGGATGCTCGCGGGGCGCTTGGGTGCCTGGACCTTTATTTGATACCGCGGCCCAAGTCTTCGGCGATTTTGTCTACGCCCTTAAGTGCGGCGCAGGTCTTTTTGTTGGAGCAATGTCCTGTGCAAACGCCACCTTGAGCGCAGTCGGCGCAGGTGCCCTTGCGATAAATGCGCACGCACACGGCGACAAACGCAATGCCGATAACAGCCAGTACAACAATATCGATAGGTGCCATAGCAAGCCTCCTCTAGTTAACCACCACTTACTTTACCCCATTCTCCACCTGCCAAAAAGGGACAGGTATATTTTGGTCGGTTTTATCTGCGGAAACGCCACATCTCCCTCACCAAAAAGCCCGAGTGTCGCTGGGACACCCGGGCTCGTGGAAAGGGGCTAATCCTTATTCGGACTTAAGCGGAAACTGCGGCGGAAGCAGTGTTGGTCTCGTCCTCGTCGGTCCATGCATGCTTGGGCATGGGACGGAAGATCTGGAAGAGCATCGCAACCAGCAGCACGATGGCTACAATCGTCCAAATACCAAACTGGCCCAACACAAACAGGTTGTAGAACTGGTTGATGAACAGGCCGATCACCCAAGCGAAGGCGCACTCATAGCCGATGGCAATCGCGGTCCACTTGCCGGAGTCCATCTGGTTGCGGATAGTGCCCATGGCGGCAAAGCACGGAGCGCACAGCAGGTTGAAGGCACCAAAGGCCACGCAAGCACCCATGGTGGGGAACATGCCCGCAAACGCGGTCCACAGGCTCGGGTCGGTCTCGCCAGCATCGGCGACGGAGAGCAGCGAGCCGGCGGTAGCGACGACATTCTCCTTAGCCACGAGGCCGGAGACGGTCAGCGCGGTGGCCTGCCAGGTGCTAAAGCCGAGCGGGGCGAAGATCCAAGCGACCAGGTTGCCGAGCATGGCGAGCACGGAGTAATCCATGAACTCCTCGGGGATGCCGTCCATCGCAGGCAGGAAGCCAAAGGAACCGTTATAGCTGCCAAAGTTGGAGAGGAACCAAACGACGACGGTGGACGCGAAGATGACCGTACCGGCCTTCTTGATAAAGGCCCAGCAGCGCTCCCACACGTGCAGCGCCCAAGAACGGATCGCCGGGAAGTGGTAGGCAGGAAGCTCCATAACAAACGGCGTCGGGCGACCGGCGAAGAGCTTGGTCTTCTTGAGCATGAGGCCCGAAGCAATGACGGCAAAGACGCCCAGGAAGTAGAAAAGCGGGCTGATCCACGCGGCGGTGGTGGAAGAATCGCCGATGATGGAACCCATGAGCAGGGCAATGATCGGCAGCTTAGCGCCACAGGGAATAAACGTGGTGGTCATGACCGTCATACGGCGGTCCTTCTCGTTCTCGATGGTCTTGGTGGCCATGACGCCGGGGACGCCGCAGCCAGAAGAGACGAGCATCGGGATGAACGACTTACCGGACAGGCCAAAGCGGCGGAACACGCGGTCCATGATAAAGGCGACGCGGGCCATGTAGCCGCAGTCCTCCAGGAACGACAGCATCACAAAGAGCAGGAACATCTGGGGCACAAAACCAAAGATGGCGCCCAGGCCGCCGACGATGCCGTCGCAGACCAGCGAATCGACCAGGCCACCATCCTCGGTGCCACCCGCCACAAGGGCGTCGTGCACCACGGTGGTGATACCCGGGACATAGGGGCCGTACTCCGCCGGGTCAATCGAATCGGCGTCGTCGCCCGCGGCCTCGACAGCCTCATCGTAGGCGTCGCGGCCCTGACCGAGTACGTACCAACCGTCGGTGCCGAAGAGCTGGTCGTTGGTGAAGTCGGTCACCGTGCCGCCCAGGGTAGAAACGGCGATGTAGTACACGCAGAACATGATGACCACAAAGATCGGCAGGCCCAGGATACGGTTGGTAACCACGCGGTCGATCTTCTCGGAGGTGCTCATCTTGGCAGGAGCCTTGGTCATGCACTCGTCGATAATGTGGGCAATCACGCCATAGCGCTCGCCGGTGATGATGGACTCGGCGTCGTCGTCGCAATCCTGCTCGCACTGGGCAACCAGCTGCTCAACGCGAGCGGCCTTCTCCTTGGTGAGGTTGATGAGCTTGCAGGCGTCCGCGTCGCGCTCAAACAGCTTGACAGCGTAGTAGCGACGCTTGTTGGCGGGAACGCTCGCCGGCAGGTTGTTCTCGATGTGGTCCAGAACGTCCTCGATAGAGGAATCGAACTTGTGCTCCGGCACCTGGCCCTTGGAAGCAGCGGACTTCTTAACCTGCTCGAAAAGCTCCTTGATGCCCTTGTTCTTAAGGGCCGAGATCATCATGACCGGGCAACCGAGCTTCTTGGACAGCTTGTCGGTGTCGATCTTGTCGCCGTTCTTCTCGACCAAGTCGGCCATGTTGAGGGCGACGACCACGGGCAGGCCGGTCTCGATAACCTGAAGCGCCAGGTACAGGTTGCGCTCGAGGTTGGTGGCATCGACCACCTGGACGACGACATCGGGCTCGCCGCTCATGAGGTAATCGCGCGAGCACTGCTCCTCGGGGCTGTAGGGGGAAAGCGAGTAGATGCCGGGGAGGTCCGTAATCGTGACGTTCTTGTCACTCAGGAGCTTGGCTTCCTTTTTCTCAACCGTGACGCCGGGCCAGTTGCCAACGTAGCCGTTGGCGCCGGTGATCAGGTTGAAAAGCGTGGTCTTGCCGCAGTTGGGGTTACCCGCCAGCGCGACATGGATCTGAGAATCCGCCATTCAATCCTTCTTCCTTGTGTGCCTGCGCTGCTTTCTCCGCGCGGGCTGGATAATGTGCTTCAACGTTGCAAGTTTAAGTTAGAAAATCCTAACTTTATCTGCAGAAATATTCGCCGTCGGCCCTTACTGGACCTCGACGACGGCAGCCTCCTCCTTGCGGATGGAAAGCTCGTAGCCGCGCACGTTGATCTCGACCGGATCTCCGAGCGGTGCAACCTTAACGACCTTGAACGAAGTGCCCTTGATGAGGCCCAGGTCCATAAGGTGACGGCGAAGCGCGCCCTCGCCGTGAAGCTTGACGATGGTAGAGCTCTCGCCCACCTTAACGTCACCCAACGTCTTCATATTCTTTTCCCCCTTTCAGCTTTTATGAAATGCTGCGAACTAACCGACGGTCATGATGTGCATGGCGACCTTGGTATCGATACCAAAGCGTGCGCCCAGCACGGTGACGATGATATTGGCGCCACTCGAACTCACCACGTGAACCTCACTGCCCTCGACAAAGCCGAGGTCCTTGAGGTGGTGCTTCATGTCCTCATTGCCCTTTACACGAGACACGTGCACGGTTTCGCCCGCTTTCACCATCGAAAGCGGCATGGCCGGCATCTGCGGTCCGCAAGACATGAGTGTGCTCCTAACGTCAGTTCGTCCTCAACATCGACGCAGCAAAAGTTAACCACGTCTATGTTCGCTACAGTAAACTAGCACGTGGTTAACTTTTTGGAAAGGGTCCCTATTCAGTTTTCGGAAAAGTTTCCTATACGAAACAAAAAGGCGCGGCAAAAGCTGTCTTTTGCCGCGCCCTGTCATGCTTAGAGCGAGAGGTTTCTAATCGATGTGACGCAGGAAGCCTCGTCTACGCCCGAAACGCGGAACACGATGTCCTCGCCGCACTCACCATAGAGGGCCATGAGTCCCATGACATCGCGGCCATCCGTGTGGCGATCGCCGATGCTGACTGACACGTCGCTACGATGCTTGGCAATGATGTCATAGAGCAGCGCAACCGGGCGGGCATGAAGTCCCAACGGATCTTTAATCGTCTTTGTAAACTCGACCATGTCCCCTCCCGCGGCATCGCACATTCGGCCGGCAAAACCCAGCCACGTGGTAGTTATTGTACCGTTAGATGCTTGTTGAGGGCGGGATGGAAACCGCATCCCACTTCGAGCGTCAACGATGGGACACAGTTTCCGTCACGTCCGGTCAACCTATGCCCTCGCAACGCCCGCGCATAAAAAACGAGGGAAGGCACACGTCCTTCCCTCGTTGCGGGCAATATGTAGCCGCTCGCCTACATCAGGCGCAGGCTAACGTCCTTGAGCTGGGCGCCAGAAACGGCACTCGGGGCGCCCGACATGAGGTCGGAGCCACTGGCCGTCTTGGGGAACGCCATGACGTCGCGGATGGAGTCGGAGCCGGTGAGTAGCATGCACACGCGGTCCAGGCCCAGGGCGAAGCCGCCCATCGGGGGCGCGCCAAACTTGAGCGCCTCCATGAGGAAGCCAAACTGCGACTCGGCACGCTCCTCGGTAAAGCCCAGGAGCTTGAGCATGGACATCTGCATCTCGGCGTTGTGGATACGCATACCACCGCCGCCGGCCTCAAAGCCGTCCATGACAAAGTCGTAGGTGCAAGAGCCGGCTGCCAGCGGATCTGCCTCGATCTTGGCGATGTCGGTCTCGGTCGGCAGGGTAAAGGGCTGGTGCTCGGCAGCATAGGCCTTGCGATCCTCGTCCCAGTGGAACAGCGGGAAGTTGATGACCCACAGGAAGTCGTGGCCCTCGCGCTTGACCTCGAGTGCATTGGCCATGTGGGAACGCATGCCGCCCAGGATCTCGTCGGAGAGCAGGCGCGGGCCGGCGGCGAACATCACAAGGTCGCCGGGCTCGACGTTCATGCGCTCACGCAGAGCCGCCATCTCCTCGTCCGAGAAGAACTTGACGATGGGGCTGTTGATGGAGCCATCCTCGCGGAATGCGATCCAGGCCAAGCCCTTGGCGCCAAACGTGGAGGCCACGCCGGCGAGCTTATCGATCTTGGCACGTGCCCAGGCACCGGCGCCCTTGGCGTTGATGGCCTTGACGACAGAGCCCTCCTCGTTTGCAGCAGTCGCAAAGACCTTGAACTTGGAGTTGGCAAAGATGTCGGTCAGGTCGACCAGGTGCATGCCGTAGCGAGTATCGGGCTTGTCGGAACCATAGGTGTCCATGGCCTCCCAGTAGTCCATGCGACGCAGCGGCGTGGGCATCTCGACACCCATGCGGCCGAAGGCGTCGGCCAGGACCTCTTCGAGCGCGCTCATAACGTCGTTCTGGTCCACGAAGGACATCTCGATATCGACCTGGGTGAACTCGGGCTGACGGTCGGCACGCAAGTCCTCGTCGCGGAAGCACTTGGCAACCTGATAGTAGCGCTCGACACCACCGACCATAAGCAGCTGCTTCAGGAGCTGCGGGGACTGCGGCAGGGCGTAGAAGTTGCCCGGCTGAATACGGCTGGGAACGATGAAGTCGCGGGCGCCCTCGGGCGTGGACTTAAACAGGGAGGGCGTCTCGACCTCCATAAACTCACGGTTGTGCAGCGCCTCGCGAATGGCAAAGGTAAAGTCGGAGCGCAGCTTGAGGTTGGCCATCATCTCGGGACGACGAAGGTCCAGATAGCGATAGCGCAGACGGGTGTCCTCGCTGGTCTCGATGCCATCCTCGATCTGGAACGGCGGGGTGACGGACGTGTTAAGCACCTCGGCGTGGTCGGTCAGGACCTCGATCTCGCCGGTCGCGAGCTTGGTGTTGGTGGTCTCCTCGCCACGGGCGCGCACGACGCCGTGGATCTTGATGGGCCACTCGGGACGCATGGTCTCGGCGATCTTAAAGGCGTCGCCGTCGGAGTGCTCGGGGTCGAAGGTGAGCTGCGTGATACCCTCGCGGTCGCGAAGGTCGCAGAAGATAAGGCCGCCGTGGTCGCGGCGACGGCTCACCCAACCGGTGAGGGTGACCTCTTCGCCCACGTTCTCGCTGCGAAGCTCGCCGCAGGTACGGGTGTGCATGGAATGCTCATCGATGGGACGGGTCTGGCTCATACCAGTGATCCTCCTTTATGGATCTGTGCCGCCCCGTGTCGTTCCGGGCGGCGTCGTACAGATTTGCCCGGCCTGCGTAAACCGCGCAGCCAGACATGGCGTTCTATCTTATCGCACCTGTGTCGATGTGCCGCGGAAAAGTAGCTCCTGCCCAAAGACTTGACGGAGACGAAACAATTGACGCGCCGCGGCACCCGCCCGCGCTCGTCACGTGCGACAATGTGCCCCAATACAACTGCACTCGGAAAGGCCCGTCATGACCGCACGCCTCATCGTTATGGATATCGACTCCACGCTCATCAACCAGGAAGTCATCGACCTGTTGGGCGAGGAGGCCGGCGTGGGTGAGCAAGTTGCACAGATCACCGAACGCGCCATGCGCGGCGAGCTTGACTTTAAGCAGGCGCTCGAGGAGCGCGTGGGGCTGCTTGCCGGCCTGGACAAGAGCGTGTTCGAGCGCACCTTTGAGCGCGTGACGTTTACCCCCGGCGCGCTGGAGCTTGTGCGCTCGGCACACAGCAAGGGCTGGAAGGTCGGCGTGGTGAGCGGCGGTTTCCACGAGGTCGCTGACAAAATCGTGGCTGCCGCGGGTATCGACTTCTGCCTGGCCAATCGTCTGGAGGTCGTGGACGGCAAGCTCACCGGTAAGTTGGCTGCCGACATTGTGACCAAGGAGTCCAAGCTCATCCAGCTGCTGGACTGGGCAGTTGAGTGCGGCGTCGATATGGCCCATACGGTCGCGATCGGCGACGGCGCCAACGACATCCCCATGATCCAGGCCGCAGGCACGGGCATCGCGTTTTGTGCCAAGCCCAAGACGCGCGAGGCCGCCCCGTTTACCATCGACGAGCGCAACCTGATGCTCGCCATGGACATCATCCTGCGCGACTAGTCGATCCGTCTAACAGTTGAATCAGTCTGTCCTATAGTTTCCGAACAATTTTGTCTTAGTGTTCGGAAATATACCCTTTGAGTGCTAGACTTTGCGCCGTCGAAGGGAACATATATGGATAAGCGAGATCTTGAGCAATTGCTGAGCGATGTTGCCGGCGGAGCAGTCACCCCTGCCGACGCCCTCACGCGCATCCAGACGGCTCCGACCGCCGATTTGGGCTTTGCGCAGCTCGATCTTTCGCGCGGGGTGCGCCAGGGAGCCGGCGAGGTTGTCTACGGGGCCGGTAAAACCGCCGATCAGATTGCCGCCATTATCAAAGCGCTGCGCGATGCCGGCCAGGAGCGCATCCTGGTCACGCGCCTGGATGCCGAAAAAGCCGCGCGCACCGCTGAGCTTCTCGGCAACGGCATCGACCTGGGATATGTCCCGGACGCACAGCTCGCCCTCGTGGGCGGCAAGCCCTCCCCTACCGGCAACGGACGCATCGTCGTCGCCTGCGCCGGCACGAGCGACCTGCCCGTCGCCGAGGAAGCCGCGTTGACGGCCGAGTTCTATGGCAACGAGGTCGACCGCCTCTACGACGTAGGTGTCGCCGGCCTGCACCGCCTACTCGCGCATGCCGAGGAGCTTGCTCAGGCGCAGGTGGTCATCGCCATCGCCGGCATGGAGGGCGCACTGGCGAGCGTTGTCGGCGGCCTGGTAAGCTGTCCGGTCATAGCCGTTCCCACCAGCGTGGGTTACGGCGCGAGCTTTGGTGGCGTAGCCGCGCTGCTCGCCATGCTCAACTCCTGCGCCAGCGGCGTTTCGGTCGTCAATATCGACAACGGCTTTGGTGCCGCCTACCAGGCAAGTCTTATCAATCATCTGAGCGCCGGCACGCCCTGCGCCCGTTAAGGAGCATTCCATGTCCAATCATCAGCACACGCTTATCATCGACGGCACCTCGGGCATCAGCGGCGATATGACCGTCGCGGCCCTGCTCGACCTAGGCGCCAGCGAGGAGCACCTGCGCGAGCAGCTCGCCACGCTGCCGGTCGACGGCTTTACGATCGCCGTCACACGCGTAAGCAAGCATGGCATCGACGCCTGCGATTTCGACGTCCAGCTTGCAGAGGAGCTCGAGAACCACGATCACGATATGGCCTGGCTCTACGGCAACGAAGCAGCTGCCGAGCACACGCACGAGCATGAGCACCACCATCATGATCATGGCGAGCACGAACACGAGCACTGCCACGAGCATGACCACGACCACGAGCATGACCACGACCACGACCACGAGGGTCACCATCACGCCCACCACCATCACCACCGTTCTTTGGCTGACGTCACCGCCATCATCGATGGCTCGCAGTTAAGCGATGGCGCCAAGCGTCGCGCCCTCGCCATTTTTTCCGTACTCGCCGCTGCCGAGGCCAAGGCTCACGGCAAAACGCCCGAGACCGTCATGTTCCACGAGGTGGGCGCCGTCGATTCCATCGTCGACGTCTGCTCTGTCGCCATCTGCCTCGATGACCTTGGTATTGAGGACATCGTGGTCGAGTCGCTCTCCGAGGGTCACGGTACCATCCGCTGTGCCCACGGTCTCATGCCCATTCCCGTCCCCGCTGTCGTCAACCTGTGCCAGGCGGGCAATATCGTCCTCACGCCCGCACCGGTCGCCGGCGAGCTTGTGACGCCCACGGGCGCCGCCATCGTCGCCGCACTGCGCACGTCCGAGCACCTGCCGGCCCGCTACCGCATCGAGGCCGTCGGCTACGGCGCCGGTAAGCGCCCCTACGAGGGCTGCTCCGGCACGCTCCGCTGTCTGCTCGTTCACGCGGACGCATAGCCATGGATGCCCGCAAGGCAAAAAGCCGCGCCGCCATCGTCGCGGCGTTCTCCGAACTGCTGCGCGAAGAGGACTACGGCAAGATCACCGTCGGCGACATCATCGCTCACGCCCATGTGGGTCGAGCCACGTTCTACGGTCTCTTCAAGAGCAAGGATGACCTACTGTCCGAACTCGTGAGCGACATCTGCACCCACGCCCTCGACGACGATGGCACACCGCTCGACGACCCACTCGTGCAGGTCGAGCATATCCTCAACAACCTCTGGGAGCGCCGCCAGGGCGTCCGAGCCCTCGTAGCCGGCGCCGGCTCACGCGTCTTCGCCGACTGCTTACGCAAGACCATCATGTCACGAGCAGCCGAAACCGTCCCCAACGGCCCCCAAGGGCCCGCCGGCACCATGGACCGCAGCTTCCTATTACACCACATAGCCTCAAGCTTCGTAGGAATGGTCCAATGGTGGGCCTGGCACAACTTCCAAGCAGATAGGGCCGAAGTAGCCAAAGACTACCTATCAGCCATACAGCCCCTCTTCAGCTAAGTAAGCCCCCCATCCCAAAGCGCCATCCCAGCAAAGCGCCCATCCCTTCCCCAAGTCACGTTTTCTTGTAAGGGCACCCAAAAACAAAGCGCCCCTCCCATCCATATTCAGATATATATGTTGGGTTGCTTGTTCCAACGCGACTAAGATCCCGCAGCTGGCCGCATGGGGTAACTTCCCAGCGCATTCCGCAGGACGAAAGAACCCCCGCCGCACGAAGTGCGCAGCGGGGGTTCTTTCATGTCCGAGGACGCGCTGGGAAGTTACCCCATGCGGCCAGCGGACAACTATGTAGCCTTGGACTAGAACATGCCCAAGAAACCATGCACAAACAGCGCGGCCACAATAGCACCGACAAACGGCGCGATGCCAGGAACAAGCAGGCCATACTTCCAGTTGTTGTCGGCCTTGTTCTTGATCGGCAGCACCTGATAGGCCATGCGAGGACCAAGGTCACGGGCCTGGTTCATGGCGAAGCCAGTGATGCCGCCCATGCCCATGCCAACGGCCCAAACGATCAGGCCAACGCAGATGGCGAGCATCAGAACGTTCTCGCCGGCGCGGCTAGCGGCAGCAAGGATGGCGCTGATGAACACGAAGGTGCAGATAGCCTCGCAGAAGAAGTTACGGGCATAGTTCGTACCCTCGGTGGTGGGGTTGGTCGAGAAAATGTTGCGCTGGGCAATGGGGTCGACGACGCCCTCGGAAGCCTTGAACTCATCGGCATACATAAACCAGGCGATTACGGCACCCACAAAGCCGCCGAGCATATCGGCAATCATGAAGGGGATGCAGCTGCCCCACGGCACCAAGCCGACGATGCACTGGGCAAGCACCATGGCGGGGTTCATGCACACGGCGCCGCCAAAGACAAACAGGCAGACCGAGATGCCAAAAGACCAGGTGGTGATGGCAAACATATGGCCGGAGCCCTGATACTTAGTGCCCTTGAGCACGGTATCGCAGTGCACGCCCACGCCAAAGATGATCATGAGGGCAGTTGCGCCGAATTCGCAGAGGAGTTTGGTAAGCATAAAACCTTATCTTTCTTGTCAGTTAAAAACGATTCGTTTAGGCCGCGTGCTAGTGCTGCGCGACGACAACGCCCAGGCCATCGGGAATAACGGCAACCTTGGCATCGGCACCCTTCATCTCAAAGGCGAGCTTGAGCGCCTCCTCGATAGTGTTGACCGGCGTCATGTGCATATCCTTGAGCATCTGGTGATCGCACAGGTCGGTGACCATGATCACGGGGTGATGCGCCAGGATGCGGGCAAAGATCTGGCTCGTCCACTGATCGGGCAGGGTCTCGTCCTTGGGACGATCGATGCAGGCGCGCTCAAACTCCGCCGGATCGTTGTCGGCGATGTTGTGATAGAAGCCCTCGCCACCGTGACCGTCGGCACAACCGGCGACGTCGATGATCACGCCGCCCTCGGGAAGCGTGGCCTCGGCAGCGCACATGCCCTTCACGGCCTGGTAGATGTTCTGATCGAGCGGGTAGCCGCCGTTGGTGGTAATGGCGATCTCGCACTCGACGGGCTCAACGCCGGCAAGGCTCTTCACGAACTCGCAGCCGGCCTCGTGCGCCTTGTGGATGTCGCCGGCAAAGGAGCCGATGACCTCGTGCTTGCCGTTGAGCACAACGTTAAGCACAAAGGCAAGGTGAGCCATCTCGGCGGCGGCAAACATGTCCTCACTCACGTGGTTGTGGCACAGGTTGCCGGCACGCGAGTGGGAATCGTTCACAAACTGACCGTTGTGGTTGTACATGATGGTCTTGTAGCTGGCGATGCCGGGCAGGACGGACTTGCGGCTACCAGAGAAACCGGCAAAGAAGTGCGGCTCAATGAAGCCCTCGGCAAGCAGCAGATCGCAATCGGCAGCGATCTTGTTGATGATGCACTCGCCACCAGAAGGCAGGGTGCCGATCTTTTTCATCATACTGTCGTCAGTCGCGACGTGCATGACGATTTCCTCGTTGGCAACGATCTCCTCGCCATACTTGTTGACGAGTTCCTCGTGCGTCGACGGACGGTGCATACCCGTAGCAACCAGAATACGCACACGAGCCTCGGGCGCAGCGGCATGAATGTGATGCAGCAGAATAGGCATCGTCACACGCGAGGGAACGGGGCGCGTATGATCGGAGCTAATAATGACGATATCCTTTTTGCCAGCACAAAGCTCCTCGAGCGAAGGCGAGCCATAAGGGTTGGCAAGCGACTCCTCTACCAGCTCTTCCTGCGATTTCGTAGTCTTAAACTCGTTTTGATGACCTTCCATCACACCCGCGAAGTTCTTGTCCTCGAGCTCCAGATGTAACGTCTTGTGGTCAAACGGTAGTTCACATTCAAACATTGACGAGCGCCCTCTTCCTTTCAACTGACACACTAGTCAAACCGTTGGAAGGATACGCCGCTCACCGAAAAACACCACCGTCCACCGACTCATTAACACAACGTTCATATTTGACCCACAACAAAACGACCGCGATCCCAAACAGGACCGCGGCCGCCACAGTCGTAAGGCGAGAAGCGCGCCTAATTCTCTTCAGCCCCAATCCCCGAAGACCGAGGACGAAGGGACCCGACGGGTTTCCCTCTGAATGCATTCCGCAGCACGAAGCCCCATCAAAGTGCGCGAAGCGCGCTATCTTTCCCCAGCCAGTAATCCACCGAAGACCGGACATCGTAGGGCCCGCCATCAGCTTACTTTTAGGCACACTCCGCAGGACGCAAGAAGCCCTCGCCGCACGAAGTGCGCAGCGAGGGCTTCTTGCATGTCCGAGGACGTGCCTAAAAGTAAGCTGATGGCGGGCCCGGACGACTACAGGGCTATCGATTACCCCGTGTTCTGCAATCCTGCCGAGACGCCGGTCACAGTCGAAAGAATCAGGCTCATGTACTCGGCCTTCTTCTCCTCTGCCATCTCGTCCTGGTTCATACGCACCTCGCGAAGGGCGCGGACCTGAGCGATGGACAGGGCGTCGACGTAGGGATTACGCACACGGACGGCGCAGCCGAGCACACGGCGGCGCTGCAGCGGCCATTCGTCACCGACGATGGCAAGGACCCACTTACGCGTGAGCTGCATCTCGGTGAAGACCTTCTCGGACAAATCCTGGCGATCGCCCAGGTGCAGGTACATCTTGGCGATGCGCTGGTCGGTCTTGGCGATCGACATCTCGATGTTGTCGATAAAGGTGCGGAAGAACGGCCACTCTTGGTAGGCAGCCTTGAGCTGGTCAAGGTCGCCAAACTGCTCGCAGGCGGTGCCCAGGCCGTACCAAGCGGCCAGGTTAATGCGCGCCTGGCTCCAGCTGAAGATCCACGGAATGGTACGCAGGTCGTCGAGCGACTTGGCACCCAGACCGCGCTTGGCCGGGCGCGAGCCAATCGGCAGCAGACCGACCTCGGTCAGCGGCGTCACGGTCGAGAACCACGGTGTAAAGTCCTCAGTGTTCAGCAGGTCCAGATAGCGCTCATGGCTTACTGCGTTGAGCTTCTCGGCCATATCCCAGAACTTCTGCGTGGTCTCGGTGTTGGTCTTCTCGACGCTCGGAGCCGACTGCAAAAGCGTTGCGGCGGCAACGGACTCAACATGGCGCTGAGCCAGCGTGCGGTTGCCGTAACGGGCAAAGATGACCTCGCCCTGCTCGGTGAGCTTAAAGAAGCAGTTGACCGAACCCTTGGGCTGCGCCAGCACGGCCTTGTTGGCCGGACCGCCGCCACGGCCCACGGCACCGCCGCGACCGTGCATGAGCACCAGATCGATATCGTTTTTCTCGGCCCACTTGGCAATGCGCTCCTGCGCGGAGTGCAGCGCGAGCATGGCCGTGGTAGGACCGGCATCCTTGGAGGAGTCGGAATAGCCCAGCATGACCTCCATGCGGCGGTTGGTCTGGGCAAGGCGCTTTTGCACCACGGGCAGCGTAAGCATCTGGTCGAGCACGTCGACGCAGCCCTCGAGGTCCTCGAGCTGCTCGAACAGCGGGATCACGTCGAGCTCGGGCACGTCCTCCTCGTGCGCAAAGGACAGGTGGGCAAGCTCAAAGACGTCGGCCACATGCTGAGCGCTCTTGGTGAACGAGATGATGTAGCGGTGCGCCATCTTCTTGCCGTAGCGCTTTTGGATGGAGCCGATAGCGCGGAAGGTGTCGATGACCTCGCGCGTCATGGGCTGCAAATCACCATGGATACCGTTCTCGTGAATATCCTTGAGGGCGCGGGCGTGCACCACGGAGTGCTGACGGAACTCCATCTCGACCATATGGAAGCCGAAGGACTCGACCTGCCAGATGATGGTCTGGACCGGGCCGTAGGCAGCACGGACGGCACCGCAGGCGGCCAGGGAGCGCTGAACGACGCGCAGGTCATCCAAGAACTCGTCTGCGCTGTGGTACATGGTGTCGGTGATGCGACGCACGGTGGCGTTCAGACGGTCGGCCATGACGAGCATGACGGCGCGATGCGGCTCGTGCTCGGAGATCAGCTCGGCGCGTGCGGTGTACTGGGTGCTCATCTCGACCTGATGGTTCCACAGGTTGATGAGCTCGGCAGACGGCTTGCTGTAGGTGGCCTCGAGCGTGAGGTTGCGGCCGATGCGGCGGCACTTGTCCTCGAGCTTGAGCACCATGTGGGTGAAGTACTTGGCGGCGACCTCACGGCTCACCTTGGCGGTGACGTTGGGGTTACCGTCGCGGTCGGAACCGATCCAGCTGCCGGGATGGAAGAACGCCGGGCACAGCGGCGGCACGGTACCCGCCTTGTCGCCCAGCACCCAGTCGTCAAAACGACGATAGATAACGGGGATGACGTCGAACAGCGTGTTATCGAAGATGTCGATGATGGTATCGGCTTCCTCGACCGGCGTGGGCTTCTTGAGCGCGATGGGGCTCGTACGCACCAGGGCGTCGATTTCCTGCAGCATATGGCGCTCGTTCTCCACTAGGTCGGAGCCGTCCAGGCGCGGACGCTCCTCCAGCAGGTTGGAGATACGGCGAATCTTGCCCTCGACGGCCTTACGACGGGCCTCAGTGGGATGCGCGGTAAAGACGGGGTGGAACTCAAGCTTGCCGAGCAGCTCGTTGGCGCCCTCGACGCCCAGCTCATTCACCAGCTGGTGATAGGCGACGGTGAGCTCGTTGGCGGGATCGACCTCGGTATCGGTCGACGCACCGGCCTCACGCTCGCGCAGCTGCGCCACACGGTAGTTCTCCTCAGACAGGTTTGCCAGGTGGAAGAAGCTCGTAAAGGCGCGGACGATAACCTGCTGCTTATCGAGCGGCAGACTATCGATCAGATCGACGACTTCACGAAATGCCACGGCGGTGGGCTCGTCGGCGGTGGGCACGCCCTGCTCGTCGACGGCCTCGTCAGCGGCACGGCTACCGGGGTTGCCGGCATTGGCCACAATCTCGGCCGACAGGATCTTGTCGAACAGGTCCGCGATCTCAGGATCATACTCGCTAAGCACACGACGCTCCAGGCGCAGGAACAGCACCAGATTGTCGCGCAGCTCCTCGGGGATCTCGATCTCGGCGAGACGCTCCCTGGACTCGGCATTCGAGCCGATTCGGTTAACGAGGCGGTTGACCACGGCAGCGACGCGCGCCGCGGCTTCGGGTACAGACTGGTTGCTTAGGTTCTCAGCCACGTTTCCTCCCATTCCTCCTTCTATGCACGTAACATGCGGTATTCATTATAGGCGCTTGAGAAATACTTTCGACACTGATTGCGCTTTACCACACAAAAGTATTTTCTGCATTGCAAGGGTTTTTGCTCTAAATGGTCGTATTTCTCGGTGGACGGCATACACAAACGGGGGCATTCCGCATAAATGCGAAACACCCCCGTAACAATCGCTCGCCGCGAGCGGGACATGTTAGCGGGTCCGCAGCTCAAAAAGATGCGCTACAGGCGCTCGCGAACCGCCTCGACGACGTTGGCCAGCTCGGCAAGGACCTCTTCGTGGCTCTCCATGTCGCGCACCTTGACCTTGCCGGCGGCAAGCTCGTCGCCGCCCAGGACCAGGATGAGCTTGGCGCCCACCTTATCAGCCTGCTTAAACTGAGCTTTGAGCGAACGGCCCTGATAGTCGGCCTCGGTCACGATACCTGCGGCGCGAAGCTCCTGCGTAATGGCAAAGACGTTCTGGCGCAGCTCCTTGCCGGCGTTGGCGACATAGACGCACGGGGCCTCCTCGGCACCCAGATCGCTGCCAAAGGCCTGCAGGGCCAGCAGGGCGCGCTCAAAACCGACAGCGAAGCCGACGCCCGCCGTGGGCTTGCCACCCTCGAGCTCGACCAGGCCATCGTAGCGGCCGCCGCCGCCGATGGAGCCGACGCCGGCACCAGGGGCCTCGACCTCAAAGACAGTACGGGTGTAGTAGTCCAGGCCGCGCACCAAGGTGGGATCCTCGACATACTCGATACCGGCGGCATCCAGATAGCGCTTGACCTGCTCGTAGTGCTCGCGGCACTCGTCGCACAGGTTGTCACCCATCAGCGGAGCCTCGGCCATGATCTCGCGGCAATGGTCGTTCTTGCAGTCGAAGGCGCGCAGCGGGTTGAGCTCGGCGCGCTCGCGGCACTCGTCGCACATCTCGTCTGCGTGATCGAGGATGAACTGCTTAACCTGCTCGCGGTAAGCCGGACGGCACTGGGCGTCACCCATCGAGTTGATGAGCAGACGAAGCTTGGAAAGATCGAAGCCCAGGCGCTTGTAGAACTCCATGAGCATGATGATGCACTCGGCGTCTGCCGCCGGATCGGGAGCGCCGAGCCACTCGATGCCCACCTGGTGGAACTGGCGCAGGCGGCCCTTCTGGGGACGCTCGCCGCGGAACATGGCCTCGGCGTAGTAAGCCTTAAACGGCGTGGAGCCCTGGGGCACTAGGTTGTTCTCCACGACGGCGCGCACCACGCCGGCCGTGCCCTCGGGGCGAAGTGCCAGGCGCTGCTTGGGCTTGAGCTTGGTGTCGGTGCCCTCGGTAAAGACGCGCTCCAGGTTGGCACCGCTAAACACGCGGAACATCTCCTTGCGCACGACGTCGGTCGACTGGCCGATACCGTGGACAAACACGTCCACCTGCTCGATCGCGGGCGTCTCGATGGGTTTAAAACCAAACGGCTCGAACACGCCGGCCGCAATCTGCTGCATCTTTTGCCAGGCGCGCATCTCGGCGCCGATAAGGTCGCGGGTTCCCTCCGCCTTCTGTGCCTGCATGGGCAAACACCTTTCTTTTGTATCGCGTCATAGGTAGTGGACATTATACGGCACAAAGCAGCAACGCGGCGGCGCGCCTGACCGAACGAGGGTATGGGGACTCGTTCGGCCAGACGCGCCGCCGCGGTGTGCAATCTGCAATCCTTCCGCCTCTTCGGATCACAAAATCCGTTGGACGGAAAGACTTCGGGTCATCTCTTGAGCCCGTGGCTGCATGGGAAACCGAATAACGGTACGAGCATCCATTCGGCTTCCAAGGCAGCACGGACAAAACGGGGCAAAGAGCTACGAGCGACGTCGTCCCTACTTCCCCGCCACGCTCGCGCGCAGCTTGGCGGCGATGGGCTCGGATGCCAGCAGGAACACGAGCATAATCGCGGAGCACACCAGGCACACGATCCAGGTACTCGCAAAGGAGCCCGTGGCGTCGAACAGCACACCCGAGACGATGGCGCCCACGGTGCCACCGACCATCTCGAGCGAGGTAATGGTGCCCGTGACCTTGCCCAGGTCGGCCATGCCAAACTGCTTAGACGCAGCGATCGTGGGCATTGGAGATGTTGTACTGCGCAAGGGAAATGCCCAGGTCGCTGACGATGAGCGGCTGGAACAGGCTCATGCAGTTGACGAAAATCGTGTAGCACGTGGCCATGATCACAAAGCCGGAGGTCACCACGAGCCAGCCGGGGAAGAATTTATGCTGCTGGGACATGGATTATTCCTTGTGGTCGGCGATATAGCCCAGAGCGACCGCCGCGTAAGCCGCGGCGCCAAGCGGCAGCTCGGCATCGTTAAAGCGCGCCTTGGGATGATGCTGGGCAAAATGCTCGTCCGTGTCGGTTACGGCCGCGCCCACGGTAAAGTACGCACTCGGAATCTCGCTCGAGATAAGCGCGAAGTCCTCACTCGCCATAGCATGGAAAAGCGGCAAGAAAGCCGCCTTGGTCAGCACTGCGCCCACGTAGCCAAGCGACGCCTGAGTCATATCGCTGTCGAGTACAAGCGGCGGAACATCCGAAAGCGTCTCGATGGTCACTGGCGTACGATATGTTGCGGCAACGCCGTTAACGACCTCCGCGATGCGGGTCTTGAGGTGTTCCATGAGCTCAACATCAAAGCCGCGCAGCGTTCCCTCGAGCACGCAGGTGTCGGGGATGACGTTGGCCGCCAAGCCGCCGGCAAACTTGCCAACGGTAAGTGCGACTTCCTTGGCCGCCGGCACCTCGCGGGCGATAAGCTCCTGGAGCGCCAGGTGCACATGGACGCCGGCCGTGATGGGGTCGATGCAGATCTCGGGGCTCGAGCCATGGCCGCCCTTGCCCTGGAGCGTGATGCGGAAACCGTACACGCCCGAAAGCGCCGGGCTCCCATAGAGCACCAGGCCGAGCGGCGATTGGCTGTTGACGTGCATGGCAAAGGCAGCCTGGGGACGCGGGTTCTGCAGCAGGCCATCGGCGATGGCAGCGCGTGCCCCTTCAAAGGTCTCCTCGCCCGGCTGGAACAGCAACTTCACCGTGGCGTTGGCCTCCACAAGCTCGGCCTCGCGGGCCTTGAGCAGGCGCGCCGCACCAAGCAGCGCCGTCGCGTGCATATCGTGACCGCAAGCATGCATGCAGCCATTGGTGGATGCAAAGGGCTCGCCGGATTCCTCGACAACGGGCAGGGCATCCATATCGCCTCGGAGCATGACGACCGTTCCGGCCTGCTCGTCCTTGCACGTGCCATTGCCCTGAGCAGCCGCGGCCGCACCGGCACCGATCAGGCCAACGACGCAGGAACCGTCGACTAGCGTGGTATGGGGGATGTCCATCTCGTCCAGACGTGCCTGGATATAGGCAGACGTCTGCGGAAGATTGTTACCGAGCTCGGGCATCTGGTGTAGATCGTGTCGCCACGCAGCGAGCTCGTCTGCAAAAGCCTGAGCTTCTGCGACAAGACCGTCACCGATAGCGGTCTGCGCCGCTGTGGTAGCCTGAGGCGCTGGTTGCGGTTGAAGATCGGACAGAGCTGGTGCCATAAATGCCCTCCAGTAACGTTTTTGCAGTAAGCACTTTGATAGCGTAAAGTGCAAGGTACAACTTTAAAGGCGAGGCATAAAAAACGCCGCCCCAGGAGGGCGGCGCAACAAGTTGTTTACAATTGCGGGCGCGGCTTTCGACGCAAAAAATCGAAGTGAGTCTCGCTCAAGATAATCGACAGGAAGATAAGCACAAAGCCGGCGAGCAGGCGCGAGGTGAGCGCCTCCCCCATCAGCAGCACCGAAAACAACACGCCCGAAGGCGATTCCATCGAAAGGAGCAGCGAGCCCGTCGAAGCCGGGACATGCGCCAGGCCGACGTTTTGGATGAGCAGAGCCACGCATGTGCAGCCCACCGAGAGAAACGCCATCACACAGATAAAATTCGGCGTCCACACGGACAGAGGCGCTTGGGTCTCGAATAGCAGCGACGAGATCAGGCTCAGCACGCCATTGCCCACAAACATCCAAAACGTGATGACGTTGATGTCCATTTTGCGACCGTACTTGGCGGTCACCGCCATCTGGATGGCGAAGAAGACCGCGCCGCCCAGCGTAATGGCATCGCCGATATTGAACTCGACGCTATCGAGCGCCACCAGGCCAATGCCCGCCAAGCACAGCAGTGCCGCGCCCAGGTTATAGCGGGTGAGTTTTTCGCCGCTCAGAAAATAGCTCGCAAAGGGCACGAGGATGCAGTACGTACCCGTCAAAAACGCGTTCTTGCCCGCCGTGGTGTGCGCCAGACCGACCGTCTGCAGGACGTAGGCGGCCCACATAAGTGTGCCCATTCCAAGTCCGACGATAAGATTGCGGGCGTTGAGGTGCGCGATGATGCGCTTGTGGAAGATGACAAACATGACCAACGCCGCAGGCAGAAAGCGCACGTAGAGCAGTTCAAACACCGGAATGGTGTCGAGCGCGTCCTTCATAGTGGTAAAGGAGTAACCCCAGATAATCGCCACCGAAAGCAGTAGAACTTTCCAGAACAACGGCGAGCGTGCGCCGGCACCCCGGGGAATACCACCCGCGCCCAAATCCTCACGGGCTACAGGGCTATCGGGCATGTTTTCGATTTCGTTGGCAGCGTATTGGGCCATGGAACATCCTCGCACTCAATCTGGGCGTGGTGTCCGCACGCGTATGGCTGCGTGCCGCCTCATGGTCAAATAAAAACGGGACGCGCCGGACCCCCGGCACGCCCCGCTACTGTAGCAACAACCAGCGTTGCACCGCAATCCAGCCCACTAAAGCGTCAGCAAAGTGAACCTCGATGTTTTGTCAATGTCACGCTGTTGCACTAAATAAGCTTCGTGCTTTCAAGCTTTTCGATGATCCAGTCGTTGGCCTTGATGACCGGGCGGCGGAAGACGACGCCCAGGCCCAGCGACGGAATCAGATAGCTCGCCAAGATACCCAGCTCAACCCAGTACTCCATATGGTAGGCGCCAGCCATGGCGGCGTGCATGGCGTTGATGCCGTGGGTAAACGGCAGGAACGGGTAGATCGCCTGGAACACAGGGCCGGTCATCTCGATGGGGAACGTACCGCCTGAACCGCCGACCTGCATGACCAACAGCACGACAGCGAGCGCCTTGCCGATATCGCCAAACGAAACCGTGAGCGTGTAGACGATATTGGAGAACACGAGACTCGCGACCCAGCCCGCCAGCACAAACTGCAGCGGGTTGTCGCATTGGATGCCAAAGAACAGGATGTCGCCCGCGCACACGAGTGTCGCCTGCAGCAGGGCCAGACCTCCAAAGAACAGGTAGCGGCCCAGGTAGATCTCGTGCAGGCGCACGGGGATCAGCTCGTTGATGAGCTCATCGTCAACCGATACCTTCATCATGGCCGCCAGCACGATCGAGCCGACCCACAGCGACAGGATCGTATAGAACGGCGCCATGGCCGAACCGTAATTGCGGATCGGATAGACCGGCTTGCGGTCGAGCGCGACGGGGCCGGAAAGCGACACGGCCAAACCCTCGGGATCGTTGCCGATCATCGTCTTGATCGTGGCAAGGTCGTCCGACATCAGGGCGCCATCGAGCTCGTCCTTAAAGGCGCTGATCTTGTCCGATGCCTCACCCAGCTGATCGGAAGCCTTGTTGACCAGCGTCGCAGCCTTGGAGAGGCCCTTTGCGAGCGAGCCAGAGGCGTCGGTCAGACCGCTCACGGCGCTATCCAAGTCACCCGAGATACCGTTCAGGGAATCCAGAACGCCCGAAATGGTCTTCTTGAGCTCTTTGGCCTTAACCGAGAACGTGGAATCGTAGTCGGACTTGGCTCCCGAGATACCCGCCTTGGCATCGGCGATGGCCTGGTCGACCTCGGCACGCGAGTTGTTGACCTCCGCCATGCCGTCCGAAAGGGACTTTGCGGTCGCCGTCAGGTCCTTCGCATTGTTGCGGTACTCCACGGCAATTCTGCCCAGCGACGTCGCAGCGGACTCGAGACCGTCTTTGAGCTTGTCATCACTTACCTGGTCGGCAAGGTTACGGAGCTGATCGGTCATCGCATCGATATCGTCAGCACGCGTATTAAGCGCCGCTGCGGCTTCGTTGAGCTGAGACACCGTAAGGTAAACATGCTGATTCGCGGCATCGAATGCCTTCGCAAGCTCGGCGGACACGTTGTCGAACGAGCCCGCGCTTCCGTCAATCGCCGCGTCAACGGCATCGTTGGCGGCCTTGAGCGCTTCCTTGGAATCATTGATGCCACTCTTGGCGTGCTCCATCAGCTGCTTCGTCGACTCATCAACGGTGCCCGTCTGCTTGAGCATGCCGCCCGCCGATGTCAGTGAATCGGACGTGGAGCTCAAAATGCCCGCGAGCGACGTCGCACTCGCCTGAACGTCCTGCAGGTCCTCGACCGAATCGCCCAGCGTCGAGGACAGATTGGCGATAAAGTTGCTCACCTGGTCGGTACTCATATAGTCGAGCAGGCTGGACACGGTCTTAAGGCCGATGGTCGTGATGGTCTTGGTAAAGGTCTCGTTGACCTGACTCTGGACGGCGCTCGAGCCCTTTTCAGTCACGATCTGTGCGATGGCGTTAGCCTTCTGGTTCTCGTAGAACTCGATATCGGCGTGCTTCACCTCGGTCGAGAAAAGCGTCATCATGTCGGCGCTAAACGTTTTAGGGATAACGACGGCAGCGTAGTACGCGCCCGACTTGACGCCATCGATGGCCTTATCGCGATCGTTGAGCACAACCCAGTCGAAGTTCTCGTTGCCGCGCAGGGTGGCGGTTACGTTTTCGCCCACGTTGACCTCGACGGGAATCAGATCGCTCTCGTAACCCTCATCAGTGTTGACCACGGCGATCTTAAGGTTGCCGGTGTTGCCGTACGGATCCCAGCTTCCGGCGATGTTAAACCATGCATAGAGACATGGCACGATGATCAGGCCCATCACGACGACCATGCCGATCACGGAGCGAGACACGTTTTGGACATCGCGCTTAAACAGGTGCAGGATGTTTTTCATTTATGCCTCACCTCCTTTAGAGTGCTTGCCAAGCGAGGTGGTGTCCCCGTCGTTTCCGTTTACGTTGTCAGCGCCGTCGGCATCTTGAGCCTTACGATGCGCACCGATATGCGACAGACGGCTCGTAGGCTGTTCGCCTCCCTTGGCGCCACGCTCGCTGGCGTTGAGACCAAACATGCGACGGGCGGCAGGGATGGCAGCCGTGTGCTCGCGCATCTCGCGGCGAAGGTCCTCGTCCGAAAGCGCCGAGATACGCATCTGGGTATTGAGGCTCGCACGGATGTATTCGATGTTGATGAGCCAGCCGCAGATGGCGATAACCGAAATGATCCAGATAACGAGCAGGATGATCTTGCCGTTATTGTCGATATCGAGCACCGTCGAAAGCACAAAGAGCAGAACCTGCACGCCTACCACGGCGGCAAAACCGCCCTTGATGTAGTACGGGTAGCGATGCTCAAACGCCACGGCATGATCGAGCAGCTCGCGACGGTACGAATCCGAATCGAGCATGACGCGCATGGCCGTGCGCAGCGAATAGCGCTGGCGCGGTAGGTCGTTGGACTCGCAGATCATTAGGCCCGTCGTGGAAAGCTGCTTATCAAAGAGCAGATTGAGGTTGAGCAGCAACGGGCGCAGCTGCAGACCGATAAAGAGCGCGATGGCAAGGAACACGCCCAGGATGCACAGGTTGAACAGGTAGTTGAACGAATACATGCCACCGACGGTCTCGCGCAGCAGGTTGATGCCATAGGTGAAGGGCAGCAGCGGATGCAGCCATTGGAAGAAACCTGGCATCATCTCGATGGGATACATGCCCGACGAGCCGGGGATCTGCACAATGACGAGGATGACGCCAATGGCTTTACCGATATGCTTAAAGGTGGTGGACAGCGCATAGATGATGTTGACGTAGGTGAACGAGATAGCGATGCCGCCCAGCACAAAGAGCAGCGGATTGACGCACTGAACGCCAATGACCAGGTCGCCCACCGTAACGATAATGGCCTGGAACGCGCCCAGGATCACCAGCAGCAGCCAGCGGCCAAAGTAGCCCTGACGCGCCGTAAAGCTACCGATGCCCTCGCGGTCGACCTCGAGCTTGTAGATGGCGATGAGCACGTAGCCGCCTACCCACAGCGCCAGATTGGTGTAGAAGGGCGCGATGCCCGAGCCAAAGCTCTTGACCGGATAGATTGACTTGGATGTCAGCTCAACCGGAGATGCCATGAAATCTGCCACGTCATTGACGTCGACGTCCATGAGGTCGGCTAACTCGCCCATAGACTCAGAGGTCTGCAGCGCCGCAATGTCATTGGCGGCGGTCGCGAGCTTGTCCTGAACCTTGGCAAGGGAGGCGTCGGTTTGGGACAGCGTGGTCTTTGCCTGCTTGAGCGTGGCGTCGAGCTGCGCCAGCGTGCCGCGCGCGCTCGCTATCGTGGGGGTCATGCCCGACACAATGCCGGTCAAATCGCCCGAAACGGCGGCAAAGGAGTCAAGCGCGCTCGAAGCCTTCGGCAGCGCGTTTTGACCCAGATCTGCCTGGGCCTGGCCAAGGTTGGTCGCCCCGGTCTGAATTGCGTTATTGATAGCGTCGCTGGCACCCGAGACAGCCGCGGCATCATTTGCCATGGCGCTCGACTGCGCGGACAGACTGTTCTTGATACTCTGCAGCTGGTCGTTCTGCTTCTTGAGCGTATCGATCGTCGAGGCGATCAGTGCGTCGATCTGATCCGATCCCGTCGAGGTATCGCCGGCAAGAATCTGCAGGTGGCCGATAACTGCGGTGTTGTGATCGATCGTTGCCTGGAGAGACTCGAGCGAGTTGTCGATGCGGGTGGTCGTAGATGTGACCGTGCCCGTCAACTTGCCGATGGCAGCATTCGCGGAAGCCGACGTCTTGGTTAGCGCAAGGCTGCCCTCCGAAAGTGCCTTGGAGAGCGAGGTGATGGACTTGCCAGCCGTGGTACGAGCTTCGACCAGCAGATCATTACCCTGAGCGATTGCCTGCGTTAGCGAAGGCGCCTGTCCCTGCAGGCCCGCCAACGCAGCATCGGCCGAAGCAATCGAGCTGCTCGTCTTGTCGATGGCGGTGTTCATGTCGCCGATGGAATCACGTACCTCGCCCAAGGTATCGGATGCCTCGGACACCGAGCTTGCCAGCGAATCCTGCGTCTGGGTTGCCTTGTCCTTTAGATCGACTCCGGCATCTTTGGCAATGCCGGCAACGGTCTCGCCCACCGTAGAGACAAATTCCGAGTTTATCTGCTCCTCGATGGTGTTGGCACCGGTATCGGTAACCTTGGGCGCAATGGCGCTCTTTTTCTCGTTGACGTAATAGGTGAGCTTCGGCTGATGGTAATTGCCGTCGAGCATCGAGACGAGATTGTCAGAGAAGTTCTTGGGAATCACGATGGCAGCATAGTATTCGCCACTTTCGACGCCCTCTTTGGCATCTGCCGCCGAGTCGACGAAGGTCCAGCCAAGCTGGTCGTTCTTCTTGAGCTGGTCGACCACCTTATCGCCTGCGTTGAGCTCGCCCACTAGGTCGTTCTGGGTGCCCTGATCGTTGTTGGCGATGGCGATCTTGATGCCCTGGGTGTTTCCATACGGATCCCAGTTGGCCACGATGTTGTACCAGGCATACAGCGAGGGAATCACGCACACGCCCAGGGTAACCACCAGGGCGACGGGGTTCACGATCAATCGCTTGATGTCGCGTTTAAAGATTGCAAAGGAAACCTTTGCATCGGATAGTTTGCTGCCGAGACTCACGCTTGGACCATCCATCCTATCGTTTAGCCGAATCATGCTATTAACAACCATTGTACGGAGGCACTTTAGCGTGTCGCGGCACAATGGTGCTGAGTTTTGCGGGTAGCAATATACTACGAAGATAAGTTAACGTACAGATGTACAGTATCTCAAATTCCCGCAGCTCCCAAAACCACAACCCGCACAAACTAGCAGTTCGACTAGTCGTTGGGGACGTTCTTAAACGACCAGTCAAACAAGAACGTCCCCAACGACCAGTCATTTAAGAACGTCCCCAATGACTACTCCGTACAAAAGCAAACGAGAGTGGAAAATCCCCCACTTCAAGCCCGCGTTCGAGCCAAAAGTGGGAAATTATCCACTCTCGTTCTAATCTGGTTACGGTGCCGTATCCCCGAACTACATCAAGTTACAAACAGCTGCCGCGAAGGCTACGGGGTCCTCGGGGAGGATGCCCTCGACGAGCAGGGCCTGGTCGTAAAGCAAGCCGGAGTACTGCTTGATCTTGTCGGCGTCGCCCGCCTTCTGGGCAGCGACGAGCTTGGCGAAGACCGGGTGCTTGGCGTTGAGCTCGAGCACGCGCTGGCTCTTAGGCATACCGTCGGGCGCGCCCTCGGGGCCCTTCTGAAGCACTTTCTCCATCTCGAGCGAAAGCGGACCCTCGGTGGTGATGCAGACGGGAGCGTCAGTCAGACGCGCAGAGACGGCAACCTTCTCGACCTTGTCGCCGAGCGCCTCCTTCATGGCGTTAAAGAGGTCCTCGTTCTCCTTGGTGGCGTCCTCGGCCTCCTTCTTCTCGTCATCGGTCGCCAAGTCAAGATCGCCGGTCGCGACGTTCTTAAGCTCCAGGTGACGATCCTCGACCTCAGGCTCAGCGCCATCGGCAACTGCCTTCTCAGCAGCCTCGCGAGCAGCGTCATCCTCGTAGACCTTGGGCATATCGGCAGCCACGTACTCACGCATGGCCTGGAAGGTGAACTCATCCACGTCCTGCGTCAGCAGCAGTACATCGTAACCGCGGTCGAGCACGCCCTTCACGACGGGCATCTTGGCCAGACGCTCGCGCGAATCGCCGGCGGCATAGTAGATTGCCTTCTGGCCCTCGGGCATGCCCTTGGCATACTCGGCAAGGGTGATCATCTTCTGCTCCTTGGCAGACCAGAACAGCAGCAGGTCGGCGAGCTCGTCGGCCTTCATGCCGTAGCTCGAGTAGATGCCGTACTTCAGACCGCGACCAAAGTTCTCAAAGAACTTCTCGTATGCCTCGCGGTCGTTGTCGCGCATGTCCTCAAGATCGGCAGTGATCTTCTTCTCGACACGCTTGGCAATGGCCTTGAGCTGACGGTTCTGTTGCAGCGTCTCACGCGAGATGTTGAGCGTCACGTCGGCAGAGTCCACGACACCGCGCACAAAGTTGTAGTAGTCGGGCAGCAGGTCGTCGCACTTCTCCATAATCAGCACGTTGGAACTGTAGAGCGCCAGGCCCTTCTCGTAGTCCTTGCTGTACAGATCGAACGGGGCGCGACCCGGCACAAACAGCAGCGCATCGTACTCAAGCGTACCCTCGGCATGGAAGCTGATAGTGCGCGCGGGATCGTCAAAGTCGTGGAATGTGGACTTGTAGAACTCGTTGTAATCCTTCTGCTCAACGTCGGAGCTGCGCTTTTTCCAGATCGGCGTCATGGAGTTGACGGTTTCGAGCTCCTGGTAGTCCTCGTACTCGGGCTTGTAATCGTCGCCAGCATCCTCGGGCTTGGGTTTCTGACGGCTCTTGGACACCATCATCTGGATCGGGTAGCGCACATAGTTGCTGTACTGCTGAATCAGGCTCTTGAGGCCCCACTCGGTCAGGAAGCGATCGTAGGTCTCGGCCTCGCCGTCGGCGTCGAGTTTCTCGTTCTCGCGCAGCGTCAGAATGACATCGGTACCGTGCTCGGCACGCTCGCCATCCTCGATGGTGTAGCCCTCAAGACCGTCGGACTCCCAAACGTGGGCGGTATCCTCGCCATAAGCGCGGCTGACGACCTTCACATGGCTGGCGACCATAAAAGCCGAGTAGAAGCCCACGCCAAACTGACCGATGATGTCGACATCGGAGCCCTGCTGCTCGGCGTTCTCGGTCTTAAACTCCTCGGAGCCGGAGTGGGCGATGGTGCCCAGGTTGCGCTCGAGCTCCTCAGCGGTCATGCCGATGCCGTTATCCGAAATCGTGATGGTGCGGGCATCCTTATCGAAGGAGACGCGAATGGCCAGGTCGCCCTGGTCGAGCTTAACGCTCGGATCCTGCAGGCTCTTAAAGTTGAGCTTGTCGACGGCGTCGCTCGCGTTGGAGATAAGCTCGCGCAGGAAGATTTCCTTATTGGTGTAGATGGAGTTGATCATGAGGTCGAGCAGTTTTTTGCTCTCGGTCTTAAATTGACGCATGTGCAGTCCTTTCGCGCTACCCCCGTCCGCAAAAACGGCCCGGTTGCCCGAGCCGCATCGCAGACCTGCTATGTCCAGACTTAGATTTTATAACCCATTAGCGCGCATATATACATACGGAATCGAAAAACTGTATGTCCAAACGCTCTGATACGCCAATTGCCAAGGAGTGTCCCCGACTGCCGGCAGGAAATGAACGTCCCTATCTGCCATCTACGCGCTTGGCCATCCAAGCATGGGGCTGGCCCTCGTCTTCGTAGTCCACCGGGGCAATCTGCGTGTAGCCCGCCTTGGCATAGAGCGGCAGCACGTATTCCTGCGCATGCAGCTTAATGAGCTTGGCGCCGGCATCACGCGCGCACGTATCACTGGCCTCGACAATCTTGCTCGCCAGACCGCGACGGCGCATGCTCGGCAGCACAGCCACGCGCCCCATAATGTAGGTCTCCCCCGCCGCGACGCCTTCGTCCAAGTCGCACGCCGGCGACACCGGAGCCTCCGCGTCAGCCGCACGCTCAAGCTCTTCGGGAAACACGCGCGAGCAACCGGCAAGCTCGCCGTCTACATAGAGCGTCACATGAATGCAGTTCGGATCCTCGTCGATAGCGTCAAACTCGTTCTCGTAGCCCTGCTCGTCCATAAAAACGACGCGGCGCACCAACGCCGCGTCATCAAAGCATCCCGTCTTAAGTTGGATATCCATGGCTGCCCTTTCATTCAATGCGAACGTTAGGGACAGATTTTAGCGAAAATGAGCTCCGCGCACGCTAAACTTCGCGCGAGCCTTCGCCAGGCAGTCGTAATGACCCACGTTATGGGCATCGCTCGCGATGAAGCTGTACAGGTTCTGATCGAACAGGCGCTGTGCCGGCTTTTTCTCGCGACCAAAGCGACCGCCGGCAATAAAGTCCGCCGAAGCCTGCAGCTTGCAGCCCATATCGACCAGGCGCTCCGCCACGCTTACATCCTTTTGAACCGCACGATAGCGCTCAGGATGAGCGATGATCACCTGGTAGCCACGGCACTGCAAATCGTAAATCGTGTTCTCGTACTCTCTAAACGCATACGCATCGGCATGCGTCGAAAGCTCGAGCAGAAACTCGTTGGTCCCATCGAAATGCAAGTGATCCGCGGCATCGATACCAAGCTCAACGAGCTTTCGATGGTTGACCTCGAAGCCCATCTGGAGCGGAAAACCGTCAGCGTTATCGCGCAGCAGCTCAAAGGCATCCCACATCTTGTCGTAATCAAAATAGGGATCACGGCAGTGAGGAGTGCAAACGATTCTGGTTACACCGGCCCGCTTGGCAGCCTCGAGCATCGCCAAGCTCTCTTCGAGATCGGCGGCGCCGTCGTCTACACCCGGCAAGATATGGCAATGAATGTCACGCATAGGTCAGCCTTAATCAACTAAACGTTTGCTCGGTTGGTGAAGATGCCCTTTTTGGAAGTGCCCTGATCGTCGGAGCCCTTCTTAACCTTCTTACCGTCCTTGGTGTAGTAAGAATAGTAGTACTCGCTGGTCTCGGTCTCACAGTAATTCATGACGGTACCGATGAGCTTGACCTTCTCGGACTTCTTAAGCTGGGCGATAGCGTTGAGCGCCTCTTCGCGCTTGGTAAAGTCCTCGCGCACCACGAACAGCGCGCCGTCGGTCAGGCTGGCAATCTCGGCAGCATCGATGAAGGTGCCGACCGGAGGAGCATCGAAGATGACGTACTGGAACTTAGCAGACAGTGCCTTGACCAGCTTGGCAAAGCGATGGGAGACGATGATGTCGGCAGGATTGGGAATATGCGGCTCGGCATCGAGGAAGTAGAAATTCTTCTGACCTGTCTCGACAATCGCCTGGTCGATAGAAACCTGCTCGGACAGGACTGCATAGAGTCCGCCGCGGGAGCGGACGCCGAGCATATCGGCAAGGGACCTGCGACGCATATCAGCCTCGACCAGCAGGACACTCTTGCCGCTCGTGGCGATTGCCTGAGCAAGGTTAATGGAAACCGTAGACTTGCCCTCGTTGGGAATCGAGGAGGTAACGGTGATGGTGCGAATGGGGTCATCCACGCTCGCAAAGCGGATGTTGGCCAGAAGGGTCTTGGCGGCATTCTGTACAACGAGCTTATCGGTGTTCTTTGCCTTAGCCATGCCTATTTACCACCTTTCATAGCCGGAATTCGGCCAACAACGGGAATACCCAGGAGCTCTTCTGCCTCTTCAGCACCGCGGATGCGGGTATTGAGCATGTCTGCCAAAACGACATAGGCAACTGCGATAAAGATACCGGCGAGGAACGCGACGGCAATATACAGCGTGCGCTTGGGGCCGCTGGGGGCTTCGGGGGTCTTAGCCTCGTCGATAACGTTGATGCTCTGGGCAGCGCCGACGTTCTGAGCGACCGTACTCACCGAGCTGGCCATGGCCTTTGCGACCTTAGCCGTCTCCTTGGCATCGGTGCCGGTAACCGAAAGCGTAATGACACGCGTGGTGGTCTCGGAGGAAACAGACACCTTGTAGTCATCCAGATCGGTGAGGCCCAGTTCATTGGCTGCACCGCTCTTAACGCTATCGCTATCCAGCAGCGTGGCGATATCGTTGGAAAGCATCTGGCTCGCCGAGAGATCGTTGTAGCTCATCTGACCGCTATCGTCGGTCTTGGCGAGAATGTACATGCTCGTCGTCGCGGTGTAGGTGTTGTCCATCGCAACGAAGGACACGATGCCCATGGCGATCGCGCAGACCACCGGAAGGGTGATGACCAGCTTGAGGTGCTTTTTGAGCAGCTGGAACAGTTCGAGAAGGGTCATGCAGCTTGCCTTTCATTTCCCCAGTTCGGATTGACAAAACTGTCCGTATGTTATCGCATCTTTTTACCGAGACCAAACTCTATACATAAGAAACAGGCTCTCCTGTAAAAATGTCGGAAGCAATCGTAAAATTGCACAACAACGCCGCACCCGAAAGTCAAATGCGGCGTCTATATCAATATCTATGTTGTATCGCTATGCGAATGGCTCGTCCTGCTGTATGGGAAACGTCACCGTAATGGTGGTCCCCACGCCCAACTCGCTCGACAGATCAAGCGTGGCGTGATGATACAGGGCCGCATGCTTGACAATGGCAAGCCCCAGGCCGGTTCCGCCGCGTGCCTTGGACCTACTCTTGTCCACGCGATAGAACCGCTCAAATACCTTGCCCTGTTCTTCAGGCGCGATACCGATTCCCGTGTCGGCGACAGCGAGGAACGGATGGCCTTCGTCGTTGGTGCCGCACTGCAGCGTAACCGTACCTCCGGGCCGATTGTAGCGGATGGCGTTGCTTGCCAGATTATAGATGAGCTCGTCGACCAAGCGCGACACGCCTTCGATGACCACAGGCTTGGTCTCATGACTTATCGTCACATTCGCCTGACGGGCAACCTGTTCAAGACGCTGTTCAACCGCGTAGATCGCACGCGAGAGCTCAATAGGCTCCGTGGACCCAATGGGCACCGCCTCGCCCTCAGTTGCACGTTCGGCCTCGTCCAAGTTAGACAGCGTAAGGATGTCGTTGACAAGCGCTGCCAAGCGGCCCGCCTCACGATAGATGCGACCGCCAAAGTTGCGCAGGTCGTCCTCGCCCTCGACCATGCCATTTGCGATGAGCTCGGCATAGCCCGAAATCGCCGTAAGCGGCGTCTTGAGCTCATGGGTGATATTCGCCGTGAACTCGCGGCGCATACGGTCGTTGTCCGCTAGCACCGCCATTTGGCGCTTGAGTTCCTGGCGCTGCGACTCGATACGCTCAAGCATGGGGACCATCTCGGCATAGGCGTGCTCATAGCTACGGCGTGGGTGATCCAAATCCACCTCTTGCAACGGCGCGATGATGGCACGGGACTCACGGCGCGCCATAAAAAACGAGAGCACTGCACCCGCTGCTGCGATAAGCAGCATCGGCGCCAGCATCGACAGCAAAATCGCCGCAACACCAGGCTGGGCCTGCGCCAAGCGAACGACCTGGCCGTTATCAAGGGTGACGGCGCGATACAGCATAATCTCGTCGAGTGTAGAGCTTGCGCGCTCCGCGGAACCCGAACCACTCTCAAAGGCCTCGATGACCTCGGGGCGATCGCCATGGTTGGGCAGTGTGGAAGGCGACGCCTCGTTGTCGTAGGCAACAGATCCGTCCTTATTGATCAGCGTGATACGAAGATCCTCGCGATCGAGGCTTCGCAAGAACGGAATGGGCTCCTGCTGCTCGTCGAGGGCGGCAGCAATGAGCTCGGTTTCCTGCGCCAGATTGGCACTCGTGGCATCCGCCAAAGTGTTTTGCACAAAGAACGCACCCAGCACCGTAAACGCCACGATAACCGCCATGGCGCAGACAAAGATCGTCACAAAAACGCGGTGCGACAGCGTATGTTTTCCCTGGGGGGCGAAGACCACGGGTTACTCCTCCGATGCGGTGGCCGCGGTGTCGTCGCCTTCGGCACCACCACCGGCAGAAGGCTCGGCCAGGCGATAACCCACGCCACGCACGGTCTCGATGGCGCTGGCATGCTCGCCCAGTTTTTGGCGAAGCGTCTGCACGTGCACGTCAACGGTGCGCGAACCGCCGTCGAAGTCCCAGCCCCACACGCTCTGCAGCAACGACTCGCGGGTAAAGACCACGCCGGGCTTGCGCATGAGATACTCAAGCAGGTCGAACTCGCGCAGGGTGAGCTTAAGCAGCTCGCCGGCAACGGTCACCTCGCGATGGCTGGGCGAGAGCACGATGTCGCCCACACTGAGCACATCGCTCGCCTGCTTGACCATGCCGCCGCGACGCAGCAGTGCGCGGCAACGGCTCGCAAGCTCCATGAGCGAAAACGGCTTAGTCAGGTAATCGTCGGCACCGCCATCGAGCGCCATCACCTTGTCGAGTTCGGTGTCCTTGGCGGTAAGCATCATGATGGGCACCGTCGCCGTCAGGCGATCGGCACGCAGGCGGCGCATAATCGCCAAGCCATCGGTGTCGGGCAGCATGATATCGAGCAGCACAGCATCGGGCACCCGTCGCGCCACGGCAGCTTTAAACTCGCCATCGCACGAAAAGCCCTCGGCCTCGATTCCCTGCTTGCGCAGCGCGTAGACCGTCAAATCCCTGATGTTGTCATCGTCCTCGACGTAATAGATCATGTTGAACCCCTTTGCGGCCGATATGACCGCATCTTAACCCTAAAAGCACCTGTAAAAGACAGCGTCAGCCAAAACGCCCCGTCAAATAATCCGCCGTGCGCGGATCGGACGGATTTTTGAAGAGTTGCGCGGTAGGCGCGTGCTCCACCAGCTCACCCAGCAAAAAGAACGCAACCGAATCGGAAATACGCGCGGCCTGCTGCATGTTGTGCGTCACGACCACCAGCGTGCAGGTTTCCTTGAGCTCGCAGGCAAGCTGCTCCACCACGAGCGTCGACACGGGGTCGAGCGCCGAGGTCGGCTCGTCCATCAGCAGAATGTCGGGCTGCACGGCAAGTGCGCGGGCGATGCACAGGCGCTGCTGCTGTCCACCCGAAAGACCCAGGCCCGGCTCCTTGAGCTTGTCCTTGACCTCATCCCATAGCGCAGCGCGACGAAGGGAGTCCTCGACCAGCTCATCGACCACGGCGCGGTCGCGCACACCCATACCGCGAGGACCGTAGGCGACGTTGTCGTAGATGCTCATGGGAAATGGGTTGGGGCGTTGGAACACCATGCCCACGCGCTGGCGCAAACGGCAGATGTCGCAATCGCCCAGGATATCTTGACCATCGAGCGCAATCTTGCCCTCGATGCGGCAATCCTTGATGCCGTCGTTCATGCGGTTAAAGCAGCGCAGCAACGTGGACTTTCCGCAGCCCGAAGGCCCGATGAACGAGGTGATCTGCTTGTCGCGGATCTTGATATTCACGTCCTTGAGCGCATGGTGGTCGCCATAGAACAGGTCGATGCCCTCGACGTCGATGCGCGTCGGCGAGGCGGCAAGATCCTCTGCCGTGGGGCGAGTCGCATCCCCAACCTCGCGCTCATGCGCGGCCTCGGCCTGCGCTTCCATGAGTTCTTCAAGCTCCGTGGGCTCCACAGCCGCAGCAGCCGTCATACCGCACACCTCCATATCGATATCAATTCAGCAGTATCGATAGTAGGAATCGCGGCTCATACGCACGTGAGCACATTGTCAAGTGTTTGTAAGGGCACGCTAGCTATGCGGCGGGCAGCTCGATGGTGAATATCGTGTGTTCGGGCGTCGATTCGCATGCAACGGTACCGCCGTGTGCCGCGATGATCTCCTTGGCAATAGCAAGGCCCAAACCGGCACCACCGCGATTGGTCGCACGCGCCGCATCCAGGCGATAGAACTTCTCAAAGATCACCTTGAGCTTAGCCGCAGGGATAGGATCGCCCTGATTGATAAAGCGCACGCGCACGCCGCCGTCGTCCCGGCGTCTGGCCTCAATCGTGATAGTCGAGCCCTCATAGCTATAGGCGACGGCGTTTTTCATGATGTTGTTGAACACGCGAGCCATCTTGTCGCCATCCACGAGCACCGTCAGGTCCTCGCGAATATCAACTTGGGCTTCCTTATGCTGCTCGTTGAGGATGGGGTAGAACTCGTCAGCTACCTGAGCCAGCAGCAACCCCAGATCAACATAGCCGCGCGTGAGCACGATATCGTGGAAGTCAAAGCGCGTGATATCGAAGAACTCTTCGATGAGCGCATCGAGCCGGTGCGCCTTGTCGAGCGCCACGCCCGTAAAGTGCGCACGTTGCTCAACCGGCAGCTCAGGAGCCTCTTGCAGCAGCGAAAGATAGCCCACCACACTGGCAAGCGGGGTGCGTAGGTCATGTGCCAAGTACGTGACCAGATCGTCCTTGCGATGCGACTCGTCACGCAGAGATTGCCGCACCTTGCGCTCACGGTCACGCACGCGGTTAAGGGCGCCCTCGACCTCCAAGAAGTCGCCGTCAATGTTGTCCCAGGTGTTGGGGTGAACGATCAGGCGATCTTGAATACGAGCGGCCAGCACACAATCGGCATGCTGCTCGCCCCGCTCGTAGCCCTGGTAGTACAGAGCACGGCCGCAAAAGAACAGCACACACACGGCAAGCGCCAGCACAAAGCCAAGCATGTTGAATACAAAGCCGGCATCGAACAGCACCGGCCCTTCGATGCCGCCGAGCGCCATGGCGCCAATCGCCAACGTCATGGCCCACGCGGCACCGCCAATCACCACGCAACGGCGCACGATTTCGAATCGATCGATCAGCAAAAAGCCGACAAGCAGCACCGCTAAGATTCCGGCGATGTTGTCGATGCCAATCAGCAGCAGGCTCAGCAAAAAGAGCAGCACCGTCGCAAGCGCGCGGTTGTCGACGACTGCCCGTACGTATTCAAAGAGTCGATCGGGCACCTCGAATGCCTGCCTATCGTCTTTTGTCATATCCACTTCCCCACCATCAAAGGCGCTATTCGATTATGTAGCCGACGCCCCAGACGTTTTTGATAAAGCGCGGCTTTTGAGCGTCGTCGCCAATCTTTTCGCGCAGGTGGCGAATGTGCACCATCACCGTATTGTTGGAGCCGGGCATAAAATCCTCGTTCCACACCGCGCGGAACAGATCCTCCACGGCTACCACGCTGCCGCGATGCTCAACCAGATACAGCAAGATGGAATACTCGATGGGCGTGAGGCGCACCGGTGCACCGTCTACCGTTACGGAACGAGCATCGCGGTTGATCTCCAGGCCGTCGAGCTGGATGGTCGGCGACTCGGCCGCCTGCGAGCGGCTACCGTAGCTGGTGTAGCGGCGAAGCTGAGCGCGCACACGCGCGATGAGCTCCAGCGGACGGAACGGCTTAACCACGTAATCGTCCGCGCCAAGCGAAAGGCCCTCGATCTTGTCTTGCTGGGCATCGCGCGCCGTCAGCATGATCACGGGATAGGTATGGCTGGAACGGATCGTACGCAGTAGCTCAAAGCCATCGATATCGGGCAGCATGACATCCAACAGTGCCAGATCGAACTCCTGCTCCAGGATTGCCTTGGCAGCATCGGCCCCGCTATAGGCAATCTGGACATCAAAGCCCTCTTTTGTAAGGTAGATACCAACCAAGTCGGCGATGGCCTTCTCGTCATCAACTACCAAAATGCGCTCGTTCATGCGTGCTCCTCTCGCGCTCCATTATGCCCGAGGCGACGCACGCCACACACAACAAGCGTGGGTGATTAAGTCGGCCTTAAGCACCCTTGTGCCCGTTCGGGCGCGGATGTGGGCCACGCACGCACGCGATGATCGCCGACGCCGGCAAACGATATACTCTAGTTCCAGAAGAGACCATCCCGTCGAAAGCGAAATCCGTGAAGTCCCTCACCTCTTTTGCAAAGCGCTCAGCCCAGCTTGCCGCCGGCTTTGTCTGCGCTATCGCCCTTGCCGCTGGCGTGCCCACCGTCGCCGGCGCCCAAGTACTCACGACCGACAATGTTTGCGGCAAAACCGCCGATGCGCGCGGCATCACGGCCGAAAACCTGCCCGATATCGATGCGACCAATGCCCTCGTCATGGGCAAAGACGGCACCGTCTACTATGCCCGCGGCGCCGATGAGCAGGTCAAGATTGCCTCGATCACCAAGGTCATGACCGCAATCCTAACCGTCGAGAATTGCAAGATGGACGAGAAGGTCACGGTGAGCAACGCCGCAGCCACCGTGGGCAATTCAACAGCCGGCCTACTCGAAGGCGACGAGCTCACCGTGAAGCAGGCACTGCGCGGCCTGATGATTCCCTCGGGCAACGACGCCGCCATCGTGCTCGCCGAATATGTGGGCAAGAAGATCGACCCTAAGACCAAAGACGCCGAGGCAACATTTGTGAAAGCCATGAACGAGCGCGCTAAGAAGCTCGGTTGCACCGGCACGCTTTTTGAAAACCCGCATGGTCTGGACTTTGATGAGTGGGCTGGCGATATGCACTCAACCGCACACGACGTAGCGCTGATGATGCAGGAGGCCATGAAAAACGACACGATCCGCGAGGTCGTAGCGAGCGAAGATTCCTGGATCGAGGTCACGGGCGCCGACGGCACCGACCATTCGCATTCCATGGACACGCATAACTATTTGCTAGGCCAAGATGGCAACATCGGTGGCAAGACCGGCACCACCGATGATGCAGGCTATTGCTTTACGGGTGCCTACAACCGCGATGGCGACGAGATCTACACCGTCGTTTTGAACTCCACCACCACCGACCAGCGCTTTACCGATACCGCAACCCTTGCCAATTGGTACTACGGTCACAAGGTGACGGTCGCAATCGCCAACACGCAGGAAAAGACCGCCAACGGCAACCCGCTTATGGCGCGCATTGGCCAAGCCGACTGGACGGATAAGACGATCGACGCCACGCTCGCCGATCCTACGGCGCAAGCGACCGTGTTTTCCCTTGCCGGCGAGGTGACCGAAAAGGTTAGCTACGACGATCTTTCGGGCACGGTGCATGTGGGCGACAAGGTGGGCAGCGTTACGCTCAAGCAGGATGGCACCAAGATCGCCGTCATGGACCTGGTTGCCGACGAGGAAGGCGCAGGGCCGAATCCCATTGAGTGGCTACTCGTGAAGCTCGATCGCTTGGGCCGCCGCATCGACAACCGCCCGCTCACGGCAGAAAGCGAGACCGTCGCCAAGGCGCCCGAGGTGTAGTGCGCAAGAATAATAAGCCCACTGAAGGGAGGCGTCCGAAAGGATGCCTCCTTTTTTGAGGTTCGAATCCCCAGCCGCCATTCTTGATAATAAAAAGGGCCCCAAATGGGACCCTTCTTCAAATTCGTACTGGCGGAGAGCTGGGGATGTCCGGGCATGCTGCGCATGCCCTCCGGCTTCAAAACCTGGCGGCTTTTCGCCCACGGGCTACAAACGCTTTCGCGTTTGCTTAACGCCCGTGCCCTCTCGGGTTCGAACCCCCAGCCTCCTTTCTCCGCACAAAAAAGGGCCCCAAATGGGACCCTTCTTCAAATTCGTACTGGCGGAGAGCTGGGGATTCGAACCCCAGATGCCCTTTTGGGGCATACTCGCTTAGCAGGCGAGCACCTTCGGCCTCTCGGTCAGCTCTCCGTAACAGCCGTTCTATAGTAACCAAACAGCCAAGGATGAGCAAGAGGAAATTTTCTAATTGCCTAGCAGCCTTTCCTTCTTGAAAGCTTCGCCTACCCCAGCGAGCGGTTGAGGGAGCCGAGCTCGTCGTTGCCCATGGTGCGCCACATTTGGAAGATACAACCGCGCGCCAGGAAAAAGAAACCGTTGTCGACCAGTTGCACAGCGGCATCTGCCAGCTGATTCGTCACGGCGGACACTGGCGGCAGCTCTAGTCCAGCCTTGTGGATGGTCTCGACCGCTTCCTCGAACGTCGGAGGCTCGCTGACGCCCATCTCGTTCATAAGGCCCTGCATTTCTTCCAGCGCGCTGCTGCCCGACTCCTCGCCGCGCGGCACCAGACGGTAACAAGCCAGCGCCAGGTCGAGCTGATCGCAATTCCAATAGGCAAACGCCAAGCGATAGAACAGGTAGCCGATTGCAGAACGATCGCTGGCAATACGTAGGCCGTGGCGCGCCACCTCGATAATCTCGTCAAAGCGCTCCAGACGCGCAAGCACGTTGATGAGCGCAAAGTGCGACTGCATGGACGAGCGCGCCAGATCGTAAAGATGGCGCACCTCGGGCAGTGCTCGTTCAAAGTCCTCTTGCTCGGCGTAAAAGCTGCAGATCTCGTGCTGGGCAAAGTACAGCGCATCGGGCGCACGAAGGATTCGCACAGAGCGGTCTTCTTCCAACACCGGTAGCACCATGCGCACCAGCTGGTTATCACAAAACTGCGTTTGAACCGGACCTGTCGCCAAAAGCTCGGCGACGGCGCACTTAGCCTCCAACTCCTCGACAAGACGGGAAAAACCTTCAAAAGCACCTGTACGGTCGACTTTTGCCTGCTCGCGCAATTCAACAACACGGGCCACGTATGGGTCATCGTCCTCTTCCATGACCTCCAACTCGTCAGCCTTATCGGCAAGCAGCAGATCGCGCAGCGCCGGCGGCAGCGTGCGATGGTCATCACGCGGACGAGCATGAACCTCCGCAGGTTCAATCGTCTCCGGAGCAGTTGACTCATACGCCTCAAGCATACGCTTGCACGGCATATCGTCCATGTCCATGCTCTCAAGATCCTTGGCGACAGGCACGCAATTGGCCAGATAGGCCGCACGCCCAAAGGAATATGTTGCGACAACGCGCTCGCCCTGCTCACTGTCGGGAGCAGCAATCTGCACATAGCAGCGCGTGATGCAGGTGCCCGCGGCAAAACACGCCGCCGCAAGCGTGAGCGCCACGCGCGCATCGTGCTCCGCGGCCCATATCGCACGCGTATCCTCTTCCAGCTCGCGCCAGGCGTCATCTTGAGCGTCGTATTCACGTTGCGGCATGGCATCCACGACAGAGCGCCCAAACCGAACGAGCATAATCCCCTCGGCAACGTTTGCCCGATAGGTATAGTCGAGCCGTGTGACCACGTTGAGCGCTTCTACGATACGTGCAAACCGGGTGCGAACGTCCCACTCACCGCCCGGCTGGCAAGCCACCGTACCCGGTTTGCCCCACGGGTTATCGCTTGAAGCCGTATCGAGCAGTCGGGGAACATCGTTGGTCGTCTTGGCGATATGCCACGCATCAAAGAGCGCGCAGCCCTCAAGGCTCGGCGAGGATGCCGCGGGGACCAATCCGGCACCGATGCGCTCAAGGATGCCGGAGAGGCGGTTGAGACGGCACTCGATGGCAAGCAGCATGTCGATCTCGTCCTGGTCCAGCAGGCTACGGTCAAAATTGAGATAAAAGAGCCTCGAGCGATCGATGCGCGCCAGGCTCATTTCGGTTTTGGCCGCAATGGTGCGCAGGCGAGGCAGATTGACTTCGCCCATCAAAGCGGCGGCATAGCGCTCAATGCCACTTGGATTATCTGTATGGTCAATGCGGTAGAGCAACGTTTCGATTGCATCGGGCAGCGGCGTGGAATCAAAACCCAGAAGCACCTCAACCGGCTCGGGGAGTTTTACAAGCTTGATCTTGTCGACGGCATTTTTCATGCCCTCGTCGAGGCCGTCACCGTCTGCCGCGCCTAAGACAGCGTTTTCAGAATCGGCGAATATGACGTATCGCAAGAACATCGAGGCCATGAACTCGCCGTAGCGAAGGCTACGCGTCGAATTCCACGTCTCACGATCGGATTGTTCGCGCATAGTGCCTTCGGGAGAGCCGATGACTCGCGCCCGGGAGTGCATCGTCCCATCGGTACCCCTGACCGCAATCTCGCCGATGCTGGAATCGGACTCGTCGAGAATCAGTTGCATGTCGGGATCGTCGGGCAGCGATTCCTCGTTAACGGGACGGTCCACCTTATAGACCTCACCCGAAACGCTCACGTAGCCCAAAAGCGACACATGGCTTTTGCCGACGAATTCGACGACATAGCATGATTCATGCTGGTCCTCGCCAAAGAGCTTCCAGACCACGCCATATGAGCGTCCCGCAGGCTGCTCGGGCATCGCCGGAAAGCGCTTTTTGGGATCGAGAAACCTGAGCTTGTATGTCGGACGCTCTGCCACGAAATATCACCCTGATCGGTCGCTTGAAGAAGGAGTGGTCGCGAATAAGTCGCGACATCTACTCGGAATCTTACACGAGTCGACAGGAAATCGTCCCTTTGGACGAAAGCACTCAAGCTAGCGCAAAAGAAAAGCCCCCGTTGCCGGAGGCTTTAAGTTCGATTGGTGCGGCGTATAGGATTCCGCGCATCCGCTGCGCGGATCCGCACCGGCTTCGCCCGCCTGCCGGCGGACTCGCCCGCTCGCTAAAAACGCTCCGCGTTTTCTTGACGCTCGCGCCTCGAACGAGGTTCGAATCTCCGCAATGCCCCCGTAAAGGAAAAAGCCCCCGTTTCCGGAGGCTTAAAACTCAATTGGTGCGGCGTATAGGATTCGAACCTATGACGTTCTGATTCGTAGTCAGACCC